>NC_015574.1:2285000-2546541 GCF_000214725.1 Methanobacterium paludis
TCACAGAAATCCACGATGTTACAGACATACGGGAAGAAGCTGAAATCATCCTGAAACACGGCTGCACCCTGGAAAACATAGAATATTATCTACCGGGGTTCCACGAACCATTGAAAAGGAAGGTAGGTCTTTCAAAAGCAGATGATATGGACAGGTTTTTGAAACATCTGAATGAGGACTCTGCAAGAATGGACGCTCTTGAAAGACTTTACACGATTTCAGGAGGAGGAATTCACTCGCACAAGATTTCCGGGCCAGACACCAAAAGCCTCGATAAAGTCGAATCTGAATTAACTAAAAAAGGATTTCTTTTAGGTTTGAACCTCTCGCACGATGAGATACTGGAGAAAATTCGGGAATATGGAAGGGTCAGTGAAATGCTCATGAAGCATGAGGTTGGCATTACCGATGACAAGCGTGTGATAGTAGAATTAGGCGGTCGAGTACTGGATTCAAAACATTATCTTCCGGGTGTAAGGCAGGTTGTAACCAGAAAACTCTATTTAAAAAATGAGGAAGACCTTAGAAGGTGCGAAGAGGAGTACAACAAACCCGATGCAAGAAGGTCTTTAACAGCCCTTTATGAAATATCCCGGCATATACATTCCCATACAATTTCAGCTCCAGATGTTAAGACCATTAAAAAGATAGAAAAAGCGCTTGATAAACAGGGCATACTTCTAGGTGTTGATCTACCTGAAGAGGAGATATGGAAAATTGTTGAAAGTGCGAATTCCAAGGAATTCTGTGTGAAATAATCCACAAATCTCCACAAATCTCCATAATAATACAGTAAAACTAAAGCACCTTTGATTATTTTATTAATTAATCAATTTTAATTATTAGTTTATTGATTATTTTTTTAAAATCTCTTTTAAAACCAGTTTTAGGGAGTATAAATTTATTTTTTTAATGTGATTCATTGAATTTAAAATAAAAAAATATTAAAAAATAGAAAAGTAGGTGTTAAAATTTAATACTTAGAAAAGCTCCTGAAGCTTTATCTGGTATTTTCCAAGGTTTCCACCGAAGTTACCGGCGCTTATCTGTTTAACACCGTTCACTTTAACTGCTGCTTCTATACCTGCTTTCATAGCTGCTTTGACTGCTGCTTCATCAACACCGTCAATAACTATCTCATAAACTCCGTCGACATCTTCAGGGATTTGACATCCTTCAACTTCGCCTTTGAGTGTAACGCACATCTTTTCGTTGGTGGAAGCGTTGAGGAATTTACTGTATTTGTTGGAACCCACTTTGGAACCTGAAGCAACAATTCCACCAGGGAATGGAGTTATAGCACCAGGCACTGCTTTAATAGCATCTACCGCAGCATCTGCAGCTAGAAGTCCTGCAGGCTGGTTTTCAGCAAGTATGAACAGGTTTCCTCCTGCAACTCCAGCTTTTATTCCAAGTTCTGATTCGACTAAGAAGTCTCCAGACATGAGTGGAATTGAGTGGATCTTCCTTCCATCGATGTCTAATACTTTTTCGTATCCGTCACCGTAGAATTTTAGTTTGTGACCTGTTTTGAATTTTTCATCTGCATCTTCCATTGCATCGAACACTGCTGTTGTTGCTGCTGTGAGTATGCACATTCCAATACGTTCTAATAGCTCATGATCAAGTTTCTTTTTGCTCATGTTGCAGATCATGATTATGTAACCCGGCCTTCCATCAGGGGTCTCTTGTGGAGGAACGTAGCAGTCTATTCCAGCCTCTGCCGGACAACCAATGACCGATGTTCCGTAACCTGTAGCTTCGGTAGCTGCTACCTTAGCCAATTTTTTAGTTGCTGCAGTTACCAGTATTCGGGATACCTGTATACCGAATGCTTCTGCAAAGTTATCTTCTATTTCCACTCCGTTTATTTCCATGATTATCACCGTCTTGATCGTAGTTTAAGAGGAGTTATAAATTTTTCCATTTAAATTTTAGATGATTGGACAAAATATACCAGTTCAATTCAAAAAAAATAGGTGTTTAAACCTTTTTTTTGTATCTAGGATACTCTACCATTGTAAAAGTACTTTTTTAACAAATTTTTAATTCAATCCCAAAAAAATTTTAAAACCAGATGAGATAGAACTAAAGAAATAAAAAAATAACTTATGAATATATAAAGATTAAATGTTAAAACTAGGATTTTTAATCCATTTACTAAAGATTTATCATCCCTAAAATTATTTAAGCTCATCTGAAAACTTTTCCATGACTCCTGTTCCAAAGTAAGGTAATACTGCCATTCCCAGGAATGACGTCATCCAGAAAGATATCAATCTTTCAACGAGGGTTGCAGCAGCGCTTATTGATGGTGGAACGCCCGCTATGGAGTACATTAAAATCATTATACCGTCAACCGCACCCAAACCACCAGGAAGTAGTGGGATCATTCCAATAAGGGTTGCAATTACAAATACAGCTGCTATTACTCCCAGCGAAACATGAGCTCCAAAGGCCGCAAACACCACGTAAACCCTTACTATTTCAAATACCCAAATCACGAAGGACAGTGGAAGGCCGTACATTAAAACGTTCCTGTCTTTTATCATAATCCTTATGCTGTCCTGGAATCCTCGCATTGCATCCAATGCCTTTTTCTCAATTCGGGGGTGTTCTTTTCTGGAAAATCTCTTTACCACCCTCACAATCCAGAGGGTTATCCTTTTTCCAGCCTCTTCATTCAAACACATATATAGTATTATGAAAAAAGCGATTAGAAGAATAATAAGAGATAGTATAAGAGCTAAAACTATCCATTCGGCCAATTTAAGATATAAAACAGAATAAATTATTGCAACTATGGCTAAAATCACGAACGGGAACGTGTCAAGACCTCTGTCAGCTATCACAGTCGCGAAAGCATTTTCCATTGGTGAGTTGGAGTACTTACCAAGTATGTATGCCCTTACAGGTTCTCCTCCACCCCTGCCACTAGGTGTGATGTTGTTTATGGCGAGTCCCACCAGTAACATTGGTAGTACATGCCGTTTTTTAGCAAATATCCCCAGGGAACTGATGGTTATGGACCATCTCTCCGTCCAAAGACCGTATTCTGCAAGTTGTATAACCACTGCAAGTGCAATGTACCATGGGTTTGCAAGGACAATTGCACTTTCGATTTGGCCAGGGCCTATAAACAGGACCATTACTGCAAGTATTCCAATTCCAACCAGGAACAGTAAAAGAGTTTTATGTTTCATGTACATCCTTCAATTTTTAATAAAAATGTTAAATATACTAATAAATTAAATTTTAGCACCAATTAGGTTTCAGGATTAAGTTTTAAGATTCAGTAAAAATTTTAGTAGTTAGAATATTTTTTTCTAAATCTTTTTATAATTTATTTCATTTAATCTGTATTTAATTCTTTAAGTTCTTAGAGAATTAATATTCTTAAGTTTATAAAGTTTTTTAATTTCTTAAAGGTTAATTTTTTGGTTAATTATTTTTAAATGTTTATAATTCAGAGGTACACCACTTCATAACTCAAGTGAACAGGATCCAATAAAACCACTGTTTCATTGCCTGAAAGATAACCACATGCCTCACCCGGGTTTATAATCATGGTTTTCCCATTTATTATCTCTAACTTGTGGGTATGTCCCCTTATAACAACGTCATATTTTCCGCTTCGAGCCAGGGCATCAACAAGAGCTTCATTTGTACCATGTATAACTGCAATACTTTTATGATTAACTGAAATCTCCTTAAAATCTTCAAGATGGCATATGTCCCTGTAAGCTTTTTTAAGGCCATCTCTCTCACCATCATTGTTTCCAAAGATAGCAACGAGTTTGGAGTTGAGTTTCTGAAATTCTCCAGCCGTAAATGGAGCTATTAAATCTCCAGCATGTATTACAAGCTCAACTTCTTCTTTATTGAATAGTTGAACTGCCTTTCGAATTGAATTCAAATTATCATGGGTATCTGCCATTATACCTATCATAATACGACATCTCTATTTTTAATGTTAATAATTCTTTTGATCCAATTTACTGGACATTTTAACGGATTTTTAATACGATTAATTTAACTTTTTTTAATTTGAATTTAACCAATTTACAAATAAAAAAAAGAGAGTAAACCTAATTATTTTAAATTCAGTAATCTAAACTTCCAATTTTTTTTATCAAACGAAGCTGTTTAATGAAGCTGTTTAATAATTCAAAATCTGTAAAAAATAATTAACCCAATGAAATTTATTCCAACAATATTTTTTTTCATTGAATTTTTAATTCCTTTAATCCATTAAAAAATTATGGGCTTGTTAATTCCCTTAATTCACATGAATAACTTAATCTTCCCCAAGGAAACTAAATATACCTGTTATAACTAACCAGATACCTATCAATATTCCCAGATACACCGGGCTGAATGCGTAGGTTCCAAGTATTATGTAAATGATACCAAGGATTATTCCTAAAACTCCTCCCCATACTCTATGTTTCTGTTCCATTCCACCAAGCAGTGAGATTATACCTGCTACGATCATCAGGATACCTGCAAGGTAAAGTACGAGTCCGGATATAAAGCTGATTAAGGCAGGATTGAAGATTAATCCGAATGCAAATATCAGTGCTATAAGTCCAAGTATTACGTACAATATTCCAACGGTTTTACTGGATTCCATCTCCATTATACCTGCAAGCAGGAACCAAATTGCTAGTATAAGTACTGCAAATCCTGCAAGGACGCTGACTGCGATTACACCTGCAAGTGGGAATGCAATGATTATGAGACCTAATATAATAGCTAAAAGACCTGTAACCACATTTTTCATGCACGATCCCTCCAATATTTTTTCCAAAATTCCTAACGTATCTTATTTCAAAGTTTTTAACAAGCCCATTAACACCAATTATTAAATATTATTGGTAAAATATCCATATTAATTTTACTATAATTTTTTTCGAGATTTTGAGGTGAAACTCATTATCTAAAAAAGTGAAATGGTGGAGTTACTAACAGGAAGTGTAGAAAAGAAAAATATAGAACATAAAAAATAGTAGAAATATGAGAAAGTAAAAGTAGAAAAAAGTAGTAGAAATAGGAGTATGCTCAGTAAAACAGTTCCAAATCCTTTTATTCATATCGCACAGCGTTACCCATTACATTAACCATTATGGTGCTTCCTTTGAGTCCTCCAATATCACCGTAATCAATATGGACTTCCATAATGGCATTGGCACCAAGGGATTTTGCCTCTTCATCCATTACTTTCAAAGCCATTTTAATTGCCTTTTGAAGTTCCTTCCCATAATCCAAATTTTTTCCATTCAAAAGGCTTTTACCATTTTCTCCATTTCCAGCCATCAGTGCCTGACCGTTCACAATTCCTAAATATTCAGCAATTTTCTTTCCTGGAATATTAGGGGTGTTCAAAATCATTGTACTCCACATTTCAGGACTTATTGATTCATCAAAGTCTTTTAATTGTGTTGTTTCATCCACAACTTGTTTTCTTCCCAGTTTGTTAACCACTTTGGCCATTAAATTACCCGCATATCCCAGTAAATAGGTTAAGGTTCCTAAAAATACCACAAATAAAAGATAATTCACCAGTATTGGGAATGCCGCCTGGAATGCCAGTGCTAAACCTCCGAGTGTAAATAAGTTGAGGGTTATTGGATTTTCAGGTAGCACCCATCCCCATAGATTTATGCTGATAAAAAGTACAATTGCACTTATAGCTCCAGTTGACTTACCATAAGTTCCCTTTGCCATGTATGTTTCTGCAAATCCTGCTATTAATGGAGATACAATGTATGCAATGTTAAATCCAAAAATTTCTAGATGACCATACACACAGATGACAGCAGACATTAATCCAACAACTGTACCTGTAACCACTGAAACTATGGCCCAGCGCTTTTTAACAATGCTTCTGGTTATTGAGGATAAAGACAAGTTCTTCTGCATGGTTTTGACTCTTAAATGGCTTTGACATTTTATTAATCTTTAATTTAATTTAGAAAATATTTGGTAATCATCATAATTGTTTATTCCTCATATTTCACAGCAGTACCCGTCACTGTTACCATTATGGTGTTTCCCATGGTTCCACCAAGGTTGTGGTACTTAATTCGAACTCCTATAACTGCATTAGCCCCTCTTGAATCTGCTTTTTCATTCATACTGCCCAAAGCTAGATCTCGGGCTTTTTTAATTTCAAGTTCATAGGTGGAAGTTCTACCCCCAACAACATCCCTGACACCTGAAAATAGGTCTTTATAAACATTTGCCCCTAAAAGTGATTCTCCTGTCACTAATCCAAAATATTGAACGATTTTTTTACCTTCTATGTTTGGTGTGGTTAATACCAACATTTCAAACTTCCCCCATTATTAACTCAAATACTTTATTTTCATTATTTTGTTTCTTATTATCTTGTTTTTATTAACTTATTCCTATTTTGTTTACTACTGTTATGTCCTTACAATTTTATATATAATAACTTAAAAGATAATTTTGGATTGTGGAGTATAATAATAGATTAATAGGTACAGATGAGGAAATGGAAGTTTATAAAGAAATTTGGACACTATAAAAATTGGATAGATCCAACCTTTCAGAAGATGCCATTAAAAGGTTTTTTTTGGAGTAAATTTTTGAAAAAATCAATATTATGGCTACATATAATGATCTAAATACTTAATGAGATATCTAATAGAAATAAGATGTTAGTAGCCACATTTCATTTAAAATTCGATTTTAACAGGTTTTTTATTTTAAGAATTTTCTTCGATAATGCAAACCTTTATATAGTCTCGAAACAAATGGTAGGTAAGGCCATTCGGCTGAATAAGGAAGTGATGAATTGTTTGGAAATAATTACGACAGAGATAATAGCTACGGCAATAAAGGAAATTCTGCTCCTATTAATGTAGGAGAGGAACACGAAGTAAAAATTGAAGATGTTGGAAGAGATGGAGACGGAATTGCTCGAATCGAAGGTTTTGTTATATTTGTAACAGGAGCTAAAGTAGGCGACGAAGTTAAAATCAAAATTAACTCTACAAGAAGAAACTTTGCCTTTGCAGAAATTGTAGAAGATTAAATTGAATTTGAATTGCGAAATTTTATTCCTGAAAATTAAATTTTATAATTTAAACTTTTCATGAATATTATTTATTTTATTTTAACATTATTTGACCAGATTAATATTACCATATTAATACTATTTTATTAGATATTACTTTTATTTTAGATATTTTGACTCATTTTATCCAATATAGTTAGATATTGACTTATTTTACTTAAAGATCATCAAAAATCAAACTTTATCACTATTAGTATTTTATTTATTTAGATTCTTGGGATTTAACCTAATTTACAGTACATTCTAGTAAAAATTAGGTACAACGTTTATTAATGCTTAGATCTGTTTAAATATTTTTAAAATTATTTATTTTATAATTTTGTCCCTATTTTCATCTTTTTTATTTTAAAAACTCTCCATTTAATAGTAAGGTTAATAAAACGTTCGTACATATAATAACCTAAAAAAGTTAAATATTAACCAATAATTAAATTATTAACCAATAAAACATGAAGGGATGGAGGTTTGAAAATGGATTTAGTAACTCTTTTTATTGTAGGTATTGTGATTTTGATTATTTTAGGACTTTCAATTCGTATAGTAAACCAGTACGAAAGAGGGGTTGTCTTCCGCCTGGGAAAAGTTATTGGGCTTAAAGAACCTGGTCTCAGACTTATTATCCCACTCGTGGACAGAATGGTGAAGGTTTCCCTGAGAATCGTTACCATGCCAATCCCGGCCCAGAGGATCATAACCAAAGATAACGTTTCTGTAGATATTGCTGCAGTGGCCTACTTCAAGGTTGTTGACGCTATGAACTCGGTTATAGTGATTGAAAACTACAACAGAGCCGTCAACCAAATAGCTCAAACCACGGTAAGGAGTGTTATAGGACAGTTTTCCCTTGATGAGGTTTTATCAGACACACCAAAGATAAACGAAAAGATCAAAGAGATCATAGACTCCCACAGCGAACCATGGGGTATAAAAGTCACCGCTGTTGAGATAAAAGACATAAAACTGCCTGAGACAATGAAAAGGGCAATAGCAAAACAGGCTGAAGCTGAAAGGGAGAAAAGAGCCAAGATTATCACATCAGAGGGTGAATTCCAATCTGCTGCTAAACTCGGAGACGCCGCAGATATCATATCCCAGCATCCTGTTGCACTTCAGCTGCGTAATCTGCAAGTTTTAAGTGAAATAGCCGTTGAAAAGAATTCCACAATAGTGTTCCCTGCTCAACTTATGACTACAATCAACGAGATCAAAGACTTTATGGCCGAAGAAAGTTTGGATAGAGAAGAGAAAAGAAAAAGATAAAAAAGAGCGATAGATAAAGCTTAAAATCTTTTATATTACTCTTTTAATCTCTTTAAGTTTTAGTTCCAAATAGTGTTAAGAACTTATCTGATTAAGAGCTAATTTGCACATGTCTATTAAGGAGAATCTGTATAAGATTAACTTTATATTTTATGCAATTGATTACAGTAGTACGATACAATGATAGGCTATTTAAGAAAGAAGGATTTCTTTTTAATATTTAAGAATCTGGGAACAGTAATGGAAGGTATAGGTGCCATTGTGCTTATACCTCTGATCGTGTCTCTGATCTACAATGAACACACTTATTTAAGTTTCCTTTTGCCTTCTTTATTTTCGCTGATTATTGGATACACCTTCAAAAAAATTTTTCCAGGTACGGGTAATTTAAGGCTAAAACACGGTATGATAATAGCAGCCTTAGCCTGGCTGTGGGCAGCATTTATTGGAAGTCTTTGCCTCATATATTCGACAGATATGAGTTTTCTGCATGCATACTTCGAGAGCATGTCTGCATGGACAGGAAGCGGGTTCACAATGTACACAAACGTTGAAATACTTCCAAAATCCATACTATTTTTAAGAAGCCTCGAACAATGGGTTGGAGGCCTGGGAGTTGTAATTTTAGTTATAGGCATACTTATAAGACCTGGAACGGCAGCTGCAAGATTATACAAAGCCGAAGCACGTGAAGAAAAGATAAAACCCAGCATAGTAAACACGGTAAAAACAATATGGTGGATATATCTTTTCTACACCGTACTGGGAATAGTTTTATATGTGGCTGCAGGTATGTCCATTTTCGACGCCATAAACAACTGCTTCACCAACCTTTCAACTGGTGGTATGTCAATTAAGAATGGCAACATTGGAGCTTACAACAGCAACATCATAACCATGATAACAATTGTACTGATGACCATAGGAGGTACAAGCTTCCTTGTGCACTACAAAGCAATTAAAGGTCGGGCAATTGATGTATTTAAGGATATACAATTTCAGGCAATGATCGTGTTAGTTTCAATTTTTTCAATACTTCTTTTTGTAAATGCACATTTCACATCTCTTAACTCTGTTTTTTATGTTGTATCCGCTATGAGCTGTACCGGTTCAAACACTTTATCTGTTAGTGCAATGGCAGCATGGGGAGACTATGCAAAGGTTGTACTTACCATCTGTATGGTGATTGGTATGGCAGCAGGTTCCACATCAGGTGCTGTAAAACTTATAAGGATTGTAACCCTCTTTAAAGGCATTTACTGGGAAATTGTGAAGATCGTATCCCCTGAAGGCTCTGTTATACCAAGAAAAATAGCTGGAAAATCTGTTACAGATGCAGAGATAAAAGAGGCAGGAACCTATACCTTTTTATACTTGCTGTTTATATTCATTACGTGGCTCGTTTTCATGCAGTATGGATACGGTGGTATCGACTCCTTCTTCGAGATCGCATCTGCACAGGGAAACGTAGGATTATCTGTAGGAATTACAGGTCCCACAATGCCCTCAATCCCAGAGATATTTCTCATATTTGGCATGTGGATTGGAAGAATCGAAATCATTCCCGCACTGGTTCTGTTTAAGGTTGGAATAGATCTATTCAAAAGATTTTAATAGTTCAAAAACAAGGCAATAAAAGATTGTAAAGTTACCATTTTTCTTTTAAACTAAATAATTAATTTAACTAAAAATGCAAAAAGGTGAATATTATGTATGTAGTTATCATGGGCGGCGGAAGGGTAGGACTGCGTCTTGCTTCCTCATTAGTTACAGCAGGAACCGATGTCACTCTCATTGAAAATGATGCAAGTTTATGTGGTAATGCGGCTGCTGAACTTGATGCACTCGTTATCTGTGGAAACGGAACCGATGTAAAAACTCTTGAAGAGGCCAATATAAGCGATGCAGATGTTTTCGTAGCAGCCACAGGAAATGATGAAGTTAATCTACTCTCATGTATCCTTGTCAAGGATTACAATATCAAAAAAGTTATCGCAAGGGTCAGCAACCCGGACCATGAAGAAGCATTCAAAAAAGTGGGTATAGACGATGTTATAAGCCCAGAACTTACAGCTGCAAGTTACCTTGAGAAGCTCATAACCAGACCAAAGATAGCAGATCTTGTAGTTATCGGAAAGGGAAATGCAGAGATACTGGACATAAGAGTTACGAATGATAAAGCTGTTAACAAGAAAGTAGGTGAGTTAAGCCCAACAGATAATTATATAATAGCTGCAATATACAAAAACGGGGAAATAAACATTCCAAAAGAGGATATGGTACTGACGCTCGGTGACAGAATATTTGTTCTCGTGAAAAACCCTGCAGTAAAAGCAACTACTAAATTATTCACCAAATAAGCTTGCTACTAAACCAGAATGTTAATAAAAAAGTTTTAATTTAAAAGTTTTATTGGTAAAAGTTTTATTGGTTGTTCTATTTTTTAATAACCTAAATTTAATAACCTAACGGTTTATAACTTTTCCCTAATTAACCCATACCTAATCAATTTTTGAAGATCTAACTTTTTTTAACTTAAACCATAGAACAATTTTAACGGACCAGTTTTATAAGCCCAATAACCAACGGATCCTATTCAGGTTTAACTATCCAATTTTTTTATCTCTCTTATCAATTAAAAAAAAGTTTAAAATCCTCTTGAAGATTCATATGCCATTTTCACGTGAATGGATCCGTTATTGGCAGCGGACCCGTGTCCTGGGAGAAGGTGCTCAACATCAAGTTTGCTGAGTCTGGTAAGGGACTCCCTCATGTCTTTCATGTTACCACCAATATCTGTACGGCCAAAACCACCATTTGCAAAGACCGTATCTCCAGATATGAGGTTTTCACCGTCGTACAGACATATTCCACCGGCTGTGTGGCCCGGAGTGTGTAAAACTTCAAAATCATGGATCTTATCACCTTCTTCCAGTTTCAGGTCGACTCTCATTCCGTCGATTGATTTTCCAAACATAGTGGCAACGGTTGCATCCATATCGCCCTTTTCAAGAATCAATGCATCTTTCCGGTGCATTGCAACTTTCAGATCCAGGTACCTGTTTCCTCCGATGTGATCGTAGTGGTTGTGGGTGTTCACGATCATGGAAAGGTCATCAGGATTTAAACCAGCTTTTTTAATGGAATCCTGGATGTACTGAATGTTATCTCCCGTTCCAGTGTCAACTATGATATCCTCAAAGACGTAGACATTGGAATCTAAGCCTCTTCCTTCTACCATGATGATTTCATTGATTTTTTCCAATTTTAATTCCCCATTCTGTAAAGATTCTTTATATTAAATTGAACTCTGTATCTTAAAGATTTTTAAATTAATTTTTTTATAGATTTAAATTGCTTTAATCATTGAGGGCCAAGGAATTGATTTAATTGGAACTAAAAAAAAGATTTTTTAGTTAAGATCGTTTCATAGAAGATCCTCACGTTAAGATCCTTTTAATATCATTTAATCAAAAGTCTAAATACTGTTTTTAAGATCAACTACTTTAACCTTCTTTAAATAAATTCCAAATTGTGAGTAAATCTTAAAATCCATATAAAATCGTAAAATAAGAACAAGTGGTAAGAATGAGTGGGGTCACAGGGATTTGAACCCTGATCCTAGGATTTCTCTTGTCTCAGTACTCCAATTGGTCATCATACTTTTCCCTCAGAGTGCGCACTTTCTTCAAAGACAACTGGAGTCCCAGATGATAGCCAGATTACACTATGACCCCATCCTACAAATGCACCACATGATTGTGGTTTTAAATTATTTTAAAGCCAAGGGAGAGATTTGAACTCCCGTGTAATGGATCTGCAGTCCATCGCTTCGCCTCTAAGCTACCTTGGCTTAGTTATAAGGTTACGTCTTGTTCATATTTAAACCTTACGGAGGGATTTATGTAATTTATGTGGAATTTAAGAATTTTTATGCATTTATTATGCAAATTAGCTTACAATTGTTATTTCACTTGCAGTGGCCTCTGGAGGGTACGATGACATTACGGGTCCCATAAAATGGATTTCAACAGTTTCTCCAGATTTAATGTTGTCATATGATGAAGAAATCTGTTTATTTCCATCTTGTTTAAATATCTGGGTTTCATTGGTTATTTTAACAGAGACATTTAGATTCTGGTTGCCTTTCGTCACAACCCCTTGGACAAGTATGGAGTTAGGTGAATCCAACGTTGGTTGGGGGCTGCTCTCATAAATACCAATAATTTGACCCTTCATATCCACAGGAGTACCACTTGTTGCACATAAAACACCAAATACAACCCCTAAAAACATGAAAAATAGTATTGCAACTAGTGTGATGACCTTCATTCTTTTTCCTTCCCTGATGTTTGATAAGTTTTTTCCCTGATGTCTGTAAGTTATTCAATTTTCAAAGTTGAAATTATGTTAAACATTAAATCCATGTCGTTACTTTCAATTTGTAATCTGCAATCTTATATTTTATAAATTATTCTATAAATCATTTATGAAACCGACTTGCTCATTACGATTTATCCTATATTAGTATTTAAGGATCAAGGTACGAATCAAAGACTTGTCCCTATAAAAAATTATATGTACATTCAGGCACATATTAATATAAAAATAAGGGAGGTTAATATCATGGTCTGGGATCCTGTAACCTTGCTGAACCTTATATTCTGCATAATAATAGTAATTCTTGGATATTGGGCTTATAGGAAAAAAGAAAATGTTATTGCCATCTACATCGCCATAGCTTTCGGTCTTTTCGGTATTTCACACCTTGCAATACTTTTAGGTTCTCCAAGTTCTGCTGTTTCACTTCTTGTAATAAGGACGCTCGGATACTTAGTTGTCATATTTGCATTGTATAAAGCAGCTTTCGGCCGTTAATAATACAAGTGGGTTATATTAAATGTTAACCCATTAAATTTAGCTTTGCTTTTATATTAAGTCCTTTAATTCTATTTATTTAGCCCAACGTTGTTAAATTAATGATTAAGATTTAGAATTCTTTTTTAAGACTTCATGTTTACCTATGGTGGTTTTGAAGAGCTCATCAAAAACTGGAGGTAGATCTCTTTTTAAAACCTTTAACCCTTCCTCTGTAATACCTCCAGGGGTAGCAACCCGTGATATAATATCTTCAACCCCCATATTTTCTTCATATAAAAGTTTTGAAGTTCCATAAAAGGTTTTTATAACCATTTCTTCCGTTTCCTGCATTGAAAAACCACTGATTCTTGATCCTGCCTCCGCAAACTTCATGAGAATCAACGCCAGAAATGCGGGAGAACAGCTTGTGAGATTTGTTGCTGCCTCCAGATCTTCTTCATTAATGACCTTAACATCTCCAATGGCCCCGAAGATCTTATCAACAAATTCGACGTCTTTAGGATTAACATCAGGGCTGTGACAGACCAGTGAAACTCCTTCACCCACTTTTGACGTTATTGTGGGAATAACTTTGCTTGTTTTTCCTGAAAAAACCGTTGCAACATCCTCAAAGGATAAACCTGCTGATATGTAGATAATGTGAACGTCTTTCATGAAAAAGTTATTTATTTCTCTGATTAGTCCTTTTAAATCACCCGTGTCTACAAAAATAAAGATTTTTGGGCATTTTTGAGCCAAATCTATGTTTTTATGAGCTATTTCAACTTCAGGATATTTCTTCTTTAAATTTTCCAATTTAGACTCTGTCCTCGTTGCTATGATAACTTCTTCCGGATGGAGAACCTTGGAAGATAAAATTCCATTTATTATCATGCTTCCCATGCTGCCGTATCCTATAAAACCAATTTTTTCCAATTAAATCCCCCAATATCATTAGCACATTCAATGTGGTTTCAATATCTTACTTCATGCCGTAACCCTTGAAGAAGTTATAAAAGAAAGTTCCACCGGGCTCTGCAGTTTTATAAAGATCATCTATTCCCTTATTCCATGTTTCAATATCGATCATACATTTTTCAAGTGCCTGATCCTTCACACCTTCCACCATTGCAATGATGGTCTTTTTTATAAATCCTTCAACGAGTTTTGGTCTACTTGAGTCAACATAAACAATTTTAGGAGAAATTTCAACATTTTTAAATCCAGAATTATTTAAAAGAGGATATAGCTCCCTTCCAATCATTGGATTCCCTTTTAAATCTTTTTGACTTTTTACAAGACAATCCCATACCTTCACAGATTCTTCAGTTTCAGGATGGAAATAACATGACCCATGATCACCCTCGATCACAGTTATTGACCCTCCTTTTTTTAAAACCCTTTTCAAATTTTGAAGAGCATATTCAGGGTTTGGAATGTGCTCGAGAACAAAACAAACGAAGATGTGGTCAAAACTGTTGTCTTGAAATGGGAGTTTCATAATGTCTGCCTGCTGAAAATTCACGTTGGCAATACCTTCAGAGTTTATAAGTAACTCTGCCTGGTTCAAAGATTCCCTGGATATGTCTACTGAGGTTATTTCAGCTTCAGGACTGTTTTTAGCCAGTGCAACTGTTTGAGCTCCCACACCACATCCTGCTTCTAGAACTTTGCTTCCAAAAGGGTAAGCTGTATCTGAGTGCAGTATTCCTGTCAGAGTATCAGCTTGATCAGCGAGTCTGATGGCTTCTTTATTTGAATAACCGTGTACATATTTTATAGTAAACCCCCCAAACCATTTCATCTACAATTATTTCCATAATTTCATCAACAGTTTTAACACTTTTAAATGATTCTGTAACTATTTCAAGTGGTTCGCTGTATATTCCAGGATAATCCTTTTCTTCAAGATCTGAAACTGGAAATGCGAGTTTTTCTGTATCCAATGAAAACTGAGCATCCACATCTTCCCTGTTGCCCCGGGCATCCAATCTGTGCCATCCTCCATCAATAAATACGGCATTCAAACCATGTAAAATGTAACCATCTTCATGAGTAAGTTTTTGATAACAGAACCCCGTGGGTATTTCAAGAAAACGCAGCATGGCTGCCAAAAGGTTGGATTTAGCAAAACATAACCCCTGACCCTCTTTCAAGACTTCTGATGCCTTGAAAGTAACAATTTGCCCGCCAATATCAAGTGAGTGAGGTATTTCATCCCTGACAAATTCATAGACATTTTTAACCATTTCATTCTGGTTTTGAGAGTTTAGGGATAATTCCAGTGCCTTTTTCTGTATATCTGGATCGTGGTAATCTATGATCTGCGAACGTTCAAGGTATTCCATGATATCATCTTCAATCTGTACCAGCTGCACTTTAAAAACCTCCAAAAAAAATGTTAATTATACATCTGCAAGGGCATTATAATTAAATCTTAATAAAAATTAGATAAAAATCTCAAAAAGTTCCTTATTCCAATTGTTTTTGGATATTATTTAATCAAACTATCATTTTTTCAACCAGTTCCATCACTTTATCAGGTTTTCTGGTTGAAAAGATGAACTCTCTGAAATTCTTATTTTTAAGTAAAATCGTAAGCTGAGGTGTTTGTGGAACTGTGTAAGCGAGCCGCCTTTCCCCTTTAGATTTCTCAAAACGTATACCCCAACCACCATAGGTCCACAAAGGAACTTCTTCCCGGTAACATTTTTCAATGTTTTCCCATGAAACACTGTAACTTAAAACCCCAAATCGCACTGATAGAAACTCAGGGGTTAATTTAAGAGTCATAAAACTGAAATTAATGGTAAAAAGCAAGAATAAAAAGAATATCAACCCCAATAGCCATGTTGGGGCTTTATTATCACCTAAAGGCCCTATGAATATTTGGTAAACAGTTAAACCCAGGAAAAGTACGGTGAAAATTGTAAAAATTATTGTCGACCATTTTGAGAACAATTTTTCTTCATAAAGGGAGTTAAGGTCCATTTTTACAGTTCACCAATATTATACTATTTCAGGTCTTAACACATGATTTAATTACACACCTATTTAAAGACCTGCACGATCTATTTAAAGACCCGGTACTGCAGCCAGACAAAATTGGTCTTCAGATTTTCAACATGGACTAGCACGAGTTGAACCTTGCTTCCTCCAGAGGGGTTTAGTTCTGATGCAGGAAAGATAGAACTTGAAGATTTACCCCCAACAAGTTCTGGATGGATCAGTACATTAACCTCATCCACAAGTCCTTCTCGGAAAATTACACCGTTTAATACACCCCCACTGTCAACTCTCAAGGATTTAACT
The DNA here is from genome assembly GCF_000214725.1 of Methanobacterium paludis. Taxonomy (NCBI): domain Archaea; kingdom Methanobacteriati; phylum Methanobacteriota; class Methanobacteria; order Methanobacteriales; family Methanobacteriaceae; genus Methanobacterium; species Methanobacterium paludis. The sequence continues at coordinate 2,301,535 of NC_015574.1, forward strand.
CCAAATTGGACGTTTAATTCATTTAAAGCAGCCCCCAGATCAACTTCCTGGTATCCTATCACCATGTGCTTTACGTACCTTTCTTCCAGAAAGTTCAGGTATTCTTGAGGTGTGGATCTGGAGCATAAAACCAGAATATCCCTGAAATAAGGCATCGCACGCACTTCATCCCAAACACGAATCTGTCCCCTACTATCTGGAACTACAAGAAGAGGTCTTTCATCTTCTGGATCGATCTGGGGCTTTTTACCCTCTCCTCGAACTTCTCCAGGTTTAGCATTTAACTCTGCCAGTACAGTGTTACTCCCCATTAAAACTGCATCTAAATCCCATTTGGAAGCTATTTCGTTATACAACTCTTTATCCACATCCAACCCAATTGTGCGTCCATCTAAACTGACTGCATCGTATACAATAACCCTCGGTATCATATCCATATCCCCCTTTTGAAATGCAAAAATACATTCCTTTAATAAAATTTAGGATGAATTAGTTATTGTTTTTTTTGCAGGAAATTATATTTCAAAAAAGTATAAAGAAGAAATATATCCTAATTAATGAAGGAGCCCAATATAAAGAAGATTATCCAATTTGTTGACTAATCAAGTCAGTTTTTACTAAATTTACTGATTAACCACGTCAGTTTTACCAAATTTATTGATTAATCAGGCTAATTTTACCAAATTTGTTGATTGATGGTGTTATTTATTTTTTAATTGGAGACCTAACTGAAATCAGATTTTTAATGTCTGTTAAATCCGTATCTGGCGTCACTTCCAAGTAAAGCCATTTACCTTCACGGATGGGATTTGTCTCTTCGATGATTTTCTCAGTACCTGATGCAAGATCCAGTTTCAAAGCCTTTTCAACCTCTTTACCGTTGAGAATTATTTGAACCATAAATTCGTTATCTCCGGGATACATTGAAATCAACACGCGGCTGGATTTGCGATATCTAAGTGCCCAGCCAAAGTTTTTTCCATAAAACTTGAATTCACCCGTAATTTTGTAGTTATCTTCAATAAAACCTATCAACTTATCCCAGAGTGGTTTGACCGAGGACAATGCTTCGAAAATCTCCTTTTTCGAGGGTTCATGCATTTTATCTGTAAATATTCCTTTGCTCATGTATTCACCTGAAGTTAGTTTTATAGATCTTGGATGGATATTAATATAATTAATAGGTTGAAGGATTAATATGAATTTCAAGGTATTATTTTTTCAATAATTGGTTTAAATCTTCAACAGAGTATAAAAAGCCCTTTTCATCAATTCCAGTAAGATCATCATCTTTAAGATGGTTCAGTGCATTTTTAATCGCTGAAAGACTGGAATATATTAACAGGTTTGGCAAACTGACCCGTTCAACTCCTAATTTCTTCAAATCAGCTAGAGAAAAGTTTTTTATGTTGTACGGCATTCCTGCAGCCACACTCAAATGTCCTTTAACCTCTTTTTTGAGGGTTTTAACCTCTTCGAGTGTTTCAACGTAAGTTACAAAGGTTAAATCTGCACCTGCATCCAAGTACTGGTTAGCACGTTCCACTGCAAGGTTTAAGGCATCTTCCCTGTTGTTCATTGATTTCAAAGCATCTGTACGGCCGTTAATGATAAAATCCGGGTTTTCAGATTCTGCAGCTTCCTTTGCTGCATGTATCTTTTCTACCATGCTTTCTGAGGGGATGATTCCTACTCCTTTTCTTCCGAGAATCTGGTCTTCCAGGTTCAACCCTGCAACACCCGTATTCATGAACTGGTGAACTGTTTCTTTCACCACCTTTGCATCCCCATATCCATCTTCAGCATCGGCCATAACTGGGACATCAACGGCTTCCACAATTTTACGGGTTATTTCCATGTTTTCATTCTTTGAGATATCAATTTCCTTTGAGCATGCTGCTGCAATTGAAAAGCTGTAACCCGAACACTGCACAGCTTTGAAACCTGCATTCTCGATCATTCGAGCACTTATTGGATCGTAGGCATCTGGCATGACGAATGTTTCGCCGGATTTGATTAGTTTTTTCAGTTTTTTACTTTTATTCATAAAAACACTTTATCCCTAATTAAAACAGATTATAACTCTGCTATAACCAACATTTCATAGTCTTCAGTGGTTAAACTATCATCTCTACTGAAATTCCCAAGTTTACAACCAAATATATCAATCTTACTGAAATTAAGAGTTTTAAGCAACCATGAGATCTCAGAAGGTACATAATAACGTTCGTTGCATTCTAAAACCTTTAAATTTCCATTATCATCCCCAATCTCAAGGTTGGATTTATTTCGGAAGTTCATAAGATCAAAAGAGTTATCAACACTACCCTCCACCATATTGGATTCTATAAAATCTTTCACAGAATGATATAATGGATAAAACGCATTTAAAGTTGTAAATATAAATTTTCCATTATTCTTTAATGACTTAGCTGCGTTTTTCAGAATTTCAAAGTTCATCTCGTCGGTTTCCATTAATGGAAATGCTCCTTCACATATCATGATGGCCAGGTCAAACTCATGTTCAAAGGGCAGGTTTCTGGCATCTGCAAGCTGGAAATCAACATTTAAACCAGCATTTTCGGCTTTTTCCCTGGCTTTTTTGATCATGGATTCTGAAAGGTCAATTCCTACGACATTGTAGCCACGCTTTGTAAGTTCTAGGGCGTGTCTACCAGTTCCACAGCCAATGTCAAGTATTCTTAAGTTTTTGTTGTAGTCAATTTCAGATTCAATGAAATCAACTTCCCCAATGGTTCCCTGGGTGAATATTTCATTTTCATAGGCATCAGCATGATTTAAAAATAGTTCTTCGTACCATTGTTTCATATATTAACCCCCCAATATCAGGTGTAGTGATCTTTCATTCTTTATCTTAATATTCTAGCTGGATTAAATTTAAAACACCGTGAATCCACTTTAACTGCATTTAATAGTTAAAAAAGTTCATCACCACTTTGATGGTCGAATGCAGGATGTAGATCGAAACGTACAGCCCCCACCAGTGCTTTCCCCTTCACAGCCTTGGCAATTCTGGCTGTTCCTTCATTTCCAAACCCGGCACATAGTTCAATGGTTGTAACCCCTTCTGCTACCAGTTTTAGGGCAACTTCTTCTGCTTCTTCGTAGTTTTTCACTCCAACCACCGAAAGTTCAACAACTGGCGAATCAATTACTGCGTTGTGTTTGTTAAAATCGTTTTCCGGTGCAACAAATATGAATGCGGCTTTAGTTGACATGATATTTTATTTAATCAACACTGGCTAAATAAGGTTATCATAATGTTATTCATGATCAGGTATCACTTACGATGGTTTAAGCTCATGTTTTATTTCGATTGCAATAAGGATGTAAAATGTTTAGTTTATGCAAATTGTTTAGTTTGGAATTTTCCAGCTTATATCATCTTTAAAAGCCGTGGGGCAGTATGTGTCCTTCAACCCATTTTAAATAGTTTTCAGTGTCGGTTTTGTGTTACCTATCTGATAGTGATTCTAAGTGTTTAGCCACAGATAGGAGAAAATAAGTCATTTGATAGTTATAATTCTGTGAATATAATTATCTAAAAAATTTCTATTTTCTTAAAATTTTATTAAAAAAGAATCTTGATTGAGGGTTATTTTAACAGGAAAACTTCCTCTGGCAGAGCTCCGTTGGTTATCCATCTTCTTAAAACCTTGTTGAAAAGATTTGGATATTCTAAATTCCACATATGTCCCACTTTGGGGGCAGTTATTCCCTTTGCGTTTGGTAAAACTTTAATCAGATCTTCGGCTGATTCTTTTATGACTTTGTACTCCTTCTCACCGGCCATCACCAGTACAGGAACATCTGCATTTTCCAGCCCGGAGGGCATCTGGAAGAGCATGTTTTCGTGCAGTATCCTGTCCAGAGAGTCTGGTTTGATTAGGCGTGTGGATTCTTTGAACTCTTTGAAGTAACTCTTGGATATGTTGTAGGTTCTCATGTTGGCCTTTATAAAAAAATCAGTATCTTTCACAGGCACATAAGCCTTGAAAGCATAGTCCAGAAGTTTCAGCATTGTTTCAGTATGCGGGATGCTTTGGACAAGGGTTCCGCTAATTAACACGTGATCCACCACTTCAGGAGCTGTGCTGAGAATTTCCAGAATTAACTGCCCGCCCAGTGATATTCCCACAAGATGAGCCCGCCCTCCGTGAGCACGGGTTCTTATAATATCAACCACCATCTCAGCAGCACTTTTCATGGTGAACGGCTTCACATCCACACTTTTTCCGTGTTCAGGAAGGTCCAAGATCAGTAAATGGTAGTCTTTAAAGGCTTCAAGCTGTTCCGTCCACATCCAGCCAGATATTCCACCACCATGGAGGAATATTATGGTTTCACTGTTTTCCTGGCCCCTTTCTTCAACGTACAAATTCATGATTATGCTTGTTTTTAATTAAATTTAAGTTTAGTTTCAATATTCTTGGATTTTTTTTAGCCCAGTTTTTAGGACGTACTTATCAAAGTTATTGAACATTCCCTTTAATCGTTTCAGTGCACAAATAAATGATTTAATAAATAAAATGAAAAAATAAAAGAGTTTTTTTTATGTGATTGCTACAATTTCATTTTTTTCAACTTAATTTTTTAATTAACGTAGCTACATTAAACCCAAACTTCCTTATAGCCTTCATTCCCTCCTTATCATCCTGCACTTCTCCTGGTGCCCATCCAAAAACCATATTCCAACTATTTGAACCTGGAACAATCATATCATTAATGAAAAAGAACATTAACATTTCTTGTATAGTAGATGTGTGACCGCCTCTACGTGCAACAGCTATGGGGCCGCCAATTTTCCCTGATAAAAAATTATCATTAGATCCTGAGACCATTCCTATTCTCTGCAATGCGGACATCATATCTCCACGTGCTGTTCCAAAATAAACCGGAGTTCCAACAATAAAGCCTTCAGATTCTCTAATTTTATTTATAATATCATTTAATCCGTCATTAATGCTGCATTCATTCAATTCATCACATTTTTTACAAGCAACACATGATTTGAATTCTTTACCTGCAAATGATATTATTTCAGTTTCTAAACCTTCATCCGTTATTACATCAGCACATTCCTCTAAAACTTGATATGTATTACCATTCGGACGTGGACTGGCACATAATAAAAGAACTTTTTTCATATAACTTCACCTCTTAACTTATTAATGTTCCCTTTATCTTTATGTGGGCTTGAATTAATTGCTATTACTCTCATTCTTCTCTGACGAGCAACTGCACAATTCAACTCTTGTAACACAGGCCATGAGGTTCAGCAGAGTTTTAAAAACTGCAGAATGGATCAAAACCATTGAATAACCCATATATAGATATATACTGTATTTTCAGGTTATGTATTAAAAAAATAAATATTTTCTTAGGAATGAGTTGCACCTATGATAAGGCAAATAATAATGATTATGTATTTAATATAAAATAGTGAGCACATAAAATATAGTCCCAGTTAACAATTCAGAGATGGTTTTGGAAACATTTAATTTGAAATAAAGTTTGGAGGATCATTTCAAGCCCCATTAATTTATTCATAATGAATTATTTTAAGAAAAAGTAGATCAGTCTTAATGAGGTTATATCTGATGTTGTACGGAGTCGTAGATATTGGTTCAAACACAGTTAAATTGAATGTTTATCGTTATGAAAACAGTGACATAAACGTTATGTTTTCAAAAAAAGAGAATTTGGGTTTAGTCTTTTATATAAAGAAAGGAAAATTAGCTAATGAGGGTATTGAAAAGTTGGTTTCTGTTCTTAAAGAAATAAAAAACGATTTGGACTATCTCAAAATAAAAAATTACAGATTCTTTTCTACTGCTTCATTGAGAAATATTGAAAACCGTGCTGATGTTATTCAGATTATTGAAGATAAAGTCCATATTGAAATTGATATGTTATCCGGTAAGGAAGAGGGAACATTAAGCTTTTGTGGATCTATTTCTACTATTAAAAAGGATAACGGGGTTTTAATTGATGTAGGTGGGGGCAGTACTGAAATCGTGCTTTTTAGCAATAGAAAAATAAAGGAAAAGTATAGTATTCCCATTGGTTCTTTAAAAATTTATAACAATTATGTTTCTGAGCTGATACCCACCGAAGAAGAGAGTAATCTGATTAAAGAAAAAATACACTCTAAATTAGATAAAATTGGTTTTAATGAAGAAAAAATTCGTTTCATGTGTGGTGTGGGTGGAAATATTCGTACCATTGAAAAAATGCTAATGGATTTACATTTACATGATAATAAAGATGATTTAATAGATGTTAAGTTATTAAAACAGCTTAAAGAAGAGTTGAACCATAACAACAAGGATACCTATAACAAAATATTACATGTTAAACCATCTAGAATCCATACTCTAGTTCCCTCTTTGATAATAGTTGAATCAATTGCTTCTTATTTTGAATGTGAAGAACTACAAATCAGTGAATTTAGTGTTAGAGAAGGCTATTTATTTAAAAAAATGTTAAATAGGTGCCAAAATGTCTGAAAAGGACTATAGTTACACCCAAAACCGTGAGTTATCCTGGTTAAGATTTAATGATCGTGTTTTAGAAGAAGCAGAGGATGCTTCTGTTCCTTTATTAGAACGTTTGAAATACGTATCAATTTTTACAAGCAATTTAGACGAATTTTATATGGTTAGATGTGGAAGTCTATACGATCTATCCCTCATTAATGAGGATTATGTTGATAATAAAACTGGTTTAAGTGCACAAGATCAGCTGGATGCTATTTATGATAGGTCCAAATTCTTATATAAACGTAGAGATGAGGTATTTAAATCTGTCAATTCTCTCCTAAAAGAGCAGGGCATTTATGATTTGGATTTTGGGGATTTGACTAAAAGTGAAACTAAATTTATTAATAAATATTTCTTCAATTATATTTTTCCAGTTTTATCTCCCCAAATCATCGATGTTCAACATCCTTTTCCTCATCTATTAAACAAATCCTTAAATGTTATATGTATAGTGAAAAATAAAGAGGGCAAAAACTTATATGGACTTATTCCTATCCCCTCATCTTTACCTAAGCTTGTTTATTCTCCCAACGAGGGAATGCGTTTTATTTTGATAGAAAAAATAATATATGAATATGCTAATGAAATCTTTTCAAATTATAAAATAGAATTTAAAACCATTGTTTCTGTGACTAGAAATGCAGATATTGCTTTATCTAATTCCCAAATTGATGAAGATGAAGATTACAGGGGGTACATGAAAAAAATTTTAAAGAAAAGAACTCGTTTAGCACCAATAAGATTAGAATTCTACAAATATTCTGACTCAAAATTAACAAAATTTTTATCTAATCAGTTAAATATTGAAAAAAATCAAGTACAAATCTCCAATACTCCTTTAGATATGATTTATGTACTTGAATTATGTGATCATATTAAAGATGTAAATCAATTGATCTTCCATAAATTATCCTTTAATCCCTATTATCCCAAAATACCAAAAACCGTTAAAGAAGGAAAGCTTATTTCTCAGTTAAAAAAGAGAGATATTTTACTTTTTTATCCATATGAATCTATGGAACCATTTTTAAGTCTATTGAAAGAAGCAGCTAATGATGAAAACGTAATATCCATCCAAATTACAATTTACAGGCTAGCCAGGTCTTCATCAGTGATAAAATATTTATTAGAAGCATGTGAAAATGGAAAAGATGTAACTGCTTTAATTGAACTTAGAGCTAGATTTGATGAAGAAAGGAATATTCATTATGCGGGTTTATTAGAAGAAGCTGGTTGTAGGGTTTTGTACGGTTTTGAAGAGTACAAAGTGCATTCAAAAATTTGTTTAATCACGCGAAAAGAGAGGAATAAAATTCAATATATTACCCAACTAGGAACTGGTAATTACAATGAAAAAACCTGTAAACTATACACTGATCTAAGTTTTATTACCGCAAATCAGGCAATTGGCGAAGATGCAATGTTATTTTTCAAAAACATGGCAATTTCCAATTTAAACGGTGAGTATAACAAGTTGTTCGTTGCGCCTTTTAGATTAAAACCTAAATTAATCGAAAAAATTAATATGGAAATAGAGAATGCCCGGAATAATCGTCCAGCTAATATTATCATGAAAATGAATTCTTTAACAGATAGGGAATTGATCGACATGTTAAGTAACGCTTCTAATGCCGGTGTGAAAATTAGATTAATAGTTAGGGGTATTTGTTGTTTGGTTCCGGGATTACCGGGTAAAACTGAAAATATAGAGGTCATTAGTATTGTAGGTAGGTTCTTAGAACACGCCAGGATTTATTGTTTTGGTACTGGAAAAGACGTTTCAATATATTTATCGAGTGGCGATCTAATGACGAGAAATACTGAAAAACGAGTTGAAATTACTTTTCCTATTGAAAATTCAATTTTAAAGAAAAAAATTATCCATATATTGGATATTATGCTTAATGACAATGTTAAAGCTAGAAAAATTAATGATAAAGGAGAATATGAAAGGGTTATTAGAAGTGTTGATTTAATTGATTCTCAATATTATTTTATGCAGGAGGATCTCTCACAAATTGAAGAAGAACCAATTGTAAAAGAATCATTTTTCTCTAAACTAAAAAATTTATTTAAAATGATTGGGAAATAGTTTGATTGAGAATAATAACTTTCCACTCATAACTAAACTTTATTGGCCGTAAATCAGAATATCACACTGAATTTACGAATCAAATCCCCTATCTTCTTATCCCTACTTTTATTCCAGACCACGACCTCTGTTCCAATAATGCTTCCCCCTTTGGATTGACAGATGTCTTTAATCTTGTCTATAGCTTTATTTCCACCTGTCCAGTTAAATGGCAATCCCTTGGTTACAAAAGCTGCAATTTTTTTATTTTGAAGTGAGGGAATCTGCTCTAGATAAGCCTTCATGGCAGGTGCCAGGGAAAATGCATGCACAGGAGATCCAAATATCAATGCATCATATTTTTCCACATCAGGTAGAGTTTCAAATTTAATATCCTTTGAACCCGGGTGCACTTCACCTTCAGGGACAATTCTTTCTATTTCAACTTCTTTTCCCTCTTCCTGGAACTTTTCTTGAAGCTTCTGGGCTACAGAATACGTATGTTCAGTCTGAGAATATACTACAATTCCTATTTTCATGATAATATATTATGAAGTTTTTAATTAAAATCTATTTACTAATAAAAATGACTTTTGTACTTCATTAAGTTTGATAATTTGGATTATACAATTTAGCAGGCACTGTAAAATATTCCGGATTTCCATGTCCTAACTCCCTCTCTAGGATATCATCAGTGAAAATATCTGGAAAATTAGCAATTAAAAAATATTTTAAGATCCCGCTTCGGTCAGTTGATAATCTTTCACGACTCACATCCCAACAAATGTTGATATAAACACCATTAAGGTATTTTTCTCCCCATCCTTTAGATTTTTGTAATAAATTATCTAATTCCCCTATTGTTTTTATATTAACCTTTTTTAACATTTGAATTTCTTTATAAACCATACCTGCAAGCCCAACTTTAATTCCTAAAGATTCAATGAAATTTGTCCAGTAATCAACAGTTATTGAAGCTTCGAGATAAAAAACCAGGGAATCTATATTTATTTCGGTTTCTGATCCATTAAAATCCATTTTCTGTTTGTATTCTTTTGATTCAGCTTCACCTTCATAAACAATAACTTTAAGAGGTTCTATTATCATTTCATCTTCTTTGGCACTATTTTTAATTTTAGGAGGAGGAATATTAAAGGCAGATTCAAAAATTTCGGGAAATTCATCTTTGAGAGATTTTAGAACTTCATGAGCAATTTGACGGATAGTTGTCAATTCAGCACCCATTATATATCCTTCTCCTGCATTATTAGCATACATCCATCCTATGGACTCATTTCTAGTTAAATTAACATATTCTTCATTTAATTCTGAATCAACATGCGCTCCTCCATCTTTATTGGAGACTGTTAGAATCAAATTCTTGCGAGTGAAAGGATTTTTATTTGAATCTTCAAGAACAATTAATTCATTCCACCATTTACTAAAAGTGATTTTGCCATTCAAATATCTACTCGAATCTTCATCCAATGGGGCAAAAAATTCGTCTCCCTTTGGTCTTTTCATAATTTTAATAAGACCCATATAAGGAAATGGATTTCGTGAATCATAATCCAATGAAGTATCATAAAATAATATGTCTTTTTTCCCCAACTGAGTTAATAAGGAATGTGAGCGTGCATCATGAAGCAAAACACGAATTCTAAGGGCAATGTTTTTTGCTTCGATCTTAAATCCTTCATCAAATAATTGACATGAATTTAATAATAATTGAATTTGATCCTTAAGTTGAGACTTTAAATCCTCTTCACTTTGCTTAACTTTTGCCATTTCAAATCCTCTTCAGAGAGCTAAAAAATATTTAAATTAAAAATTATTATTTGTTTCCATGCTTTATGAAATATTCTTCTTCTGCAACCTCTATATTTCTTTTAACAATTTTTTCAACTCTTTTTTTTACTTTACTGAATGTATTCCAAGTTATTTTTCTGAAACTGCATCTTACACAACTCCAACTGTACCAGTAAAATTTATCTGACTGTTCCAGTTCTGTTTTACATATAGGGCATCTTGGAGTGTTTTCAATGTAAATAGATGGTTTTTTATCTGGAAAAGGTCCGGGATTAGGTGTTCGAGCCTTCCAAATCACACCATCATATTCCCACTCTCCAACATTGATCCAACCGAAGGTAGGCACAATCCCATAAGGCGAATGATAAAATGACATTTTTCTACGAATGGATATAGTAATAATCCAAAGCAAAAGCAAAATAGCTAAAAAAATCCAAATTTCTTTTGGAATATTATAAATTACTGCAATCCAATCTTTGTTTGTAAAAATAGCGTAGATATAAGGTAAAATTAAAGTTAATAAAGCAGCGCCAACCGGAGAACGATAACTTTCAGTTAAAAATTTTTTAATTGTCATGATTCATTCTTTTGTGTTGATTAATAATAAATAATCGCCCTTAATTAATAGATCATGCTATTTAAAAGCCCAAATACCTAGAATAAAGCAATAGAAATAAATTTTTTAATTGATTAAACCTTTATTTAATCATCACCGGACCGTTTTGTGAATAATTATTTGATTTTTGTTTTAATTTATGGTACTTTTGAACATCTTGAATCCAAACATCAATTTGTGATTTAATTGGATTTTTAAATAACTCTTCAGGATTACTTGAATCAATATTAGTAACTTTCCATTCATGTATCTCTGGATCAAACATGCCCTCAGCAATTAATTTTTTCTCTTTTAAGATTAATAGAGGTAATCCAAGTTGATACGCCATTGCTCCCTCAATTTGTGTCCAAACAGTAGCAAAATATTGATCTTCAAATTTTTCTTGCTCATCACTTCCTTCCCTATAAATTCCTTCTTTTGAATGAAAACGTTCCATAGCTAATATTATAGCCCCATTAACTTCTTGCATCTTTTCTTGGATAGGGATCAATGGACTTTTATTTGAATAAAAAGTAGTACCTAATGTTTCTGCAATAATATTTTTATTATCAAGATATTTGACAAGATTATCCACATAATTTTGTTGCATATTGTTATGAGGCTTGCCTACACTCAAGAATGTAGATATTTTTTCCATAAAAATCTCTCCTAACAAAATTTTCTGTTATAATAATTAAAAAATAGTCTTAATAACTTTATTAACGCCATTGATTAATTCTTCAACTTCATCATGAGTTGGATCTCTCTCTTTTTTATGAGAACAATAGTTTCGAATATCCCCTAATCTTTGAATCTGGCGCCAATTTGGTAAATCTAATATTTCATTATCTTTAAGCGCTTGATTATAATTATCAATAGTTGGGTTTTTCTTTTTGAGTTTTACTCCATGATTATTACATACTTCTGCTAAATGACTTTCAAGAACAACTCCGGCTACTGCACCCGCTGCCCTTAAATGTTTTGCTTTCAACAAAGATTCTGCTGCATCTATTTCATTATCAAACAAATCTGCCCTTAAAACACCTTTAACATCTGAAAGAAGAGAATCAATTCGAGTATTAGCAGAAGTTAATATTGAAAGTTGTTGCAAAAATTTGCGTACGATAATGCCTTCATGATCAAAAGCATCCCACGACGAATTTTTTCTGCCCTGAGTAACCCTTAAACCCAATAAATAATCACTAATACCATAAGTTGTAATGTTAATTTCTTTGCGTTTCTCTATTTGGTATAGTTCCTCAAATTCCTTAATACGATCCGGCAGTAATTGCCTTACTAAATTTAGAGACTTTGTATACCATTGCTGGTATCGCGTTGGAGATCGTTTAAGAGTACTTTCTTCACTGCATTCTAATAAAGAACTGCCTTCTTTAACTAAATCATTTAATTCCTTTTTAATTGAGTCTTTAGAATTTTTCATAAATTTAACTCCAAGATACCCTATATTAACCAAATATATTCTCAAAAATAACTTCAAATTCTGTTTTACCAACATCCTCATCAATTATTGGACAAACTTCAAGAATTTTTTCTTTATCTTGAAGTAATTCACAGGCTTTTAAAGCTTTTGAAGGTTTATCTCTACCTCCAGTACCTTCAGGATAATAAGATTCCACTGCTCCCTTAAATAAAACGTAAATATTTTGTTCTCTTAATCTGTCCAACAGTTCATCTTTAACAGGAACTTCATATCTGTTATTTTGTAAAATATTTTTGCGCTTATTCTCTGATTCTTTTGAAAATAATAAATCTATCTCATATTGTTCATCTGCTGTTAAAAATGCCCCTTTTTTGGATAATACTTTTAACCGTTCATATTTTTCGAGCCAAGAATAACTTCTAACCAAATCCCGTACTTGATCACTTGAAACAGAACCATCTACTCCTTCATCATCCGCTATTCTGTCTAATTCCTCAATCAATTTATTATGTATAACCTCAATGGATTCTTCAACTTTAAGTTTATTAAAATCTTTAATAAGTATATCTAAGTCTAAAATAACGTGAACTTCGATACCAAAAGCTTCAAAAAATTCTTTATAACGATTTACATTACCTTTACCTTGAATTCTTATTATTGGAATATTCTTTAAATCAAAATCCCATTCTTCATTTAATATTTTTGAAATATGTTTAAAGAAAATTAAATCCGAATCACCCTCAACTAATACTAATTTATCAGAGAAAAATGCCGCATTATTGTTCTCAAAACAAATTAATCTAAACAACTCCTTTTTTTCCATGTCATTAAGAAGATTTATGGATTTTACATGGGCATATGGTGCAGGTTCTTCTACCACTTTTTTCATTTTAACAAACGTACCAATATATTCTGAAGAAAAAAATAAAGGAGAATGTGTTGTTACTATTACTTGGTGATTCTCAGCTATTCCACAAAGTGCCTCAAATAATATTTTTTGAGCCGCAGGATGAAGATATAGTTCAGGCTCTTCAAAAAGGAATAAATATGGAAATATACTGCCATGACCCTCTTCACTAACCTTTTTATTGCGATTTACCTGAACAAAAGTTCTCAACAAAGCAAAAGTTACAGCTCGTTTCAGACCATCTCCTTTATAATCAACTCGGCTTTTAACACCATCATCAATTAAAATTTCTGCTCCAGAAAATATCTTTTTAAGTTCAGGAGGAGGTATTACTAGTTCTAATTTCACTTTTGGGAAGTTTTCTTGGATATATGACTGAAATATATCCTCAATATATTTTACTTCCTTTATCCTATCGTCTTTAATACCTTCTTCTGTTTCAACTCTGTTAAGAAAACCTCTAAATTTATCAAAAGAGTCCAAAATATCTTCAAACGCTTCTGTATCTTCAATTAACCCCAATAAAACCCCCATTAATTTACCAAATGTAGCCGACTCTTTCGTTTTCACATCATCATTAATGTCTTTAACTGCAGGAATAAGGATAGATTCAGGTAATAAAAGTTTAATACTATTAGGTATTCCTGTAGGTAGAGGAACTTCCGTTTCTTCTAATTTTTCGGGAGAAAATGTATCAATTATCTGTTCAACTGCTTCTTTAGCTTTAACTTGAGAAGTTATCCCAACAAAATCTTCTTCATATTCTGGTAAATAGAGTTTCATGGTTTCTTCAATCTTTTTCCCAGTTTTACCTCTTAATATAGCTTTAATTTTGTCATCATGAAACCTATCATCAATAGGAATTAATTTTTTGACTAATAATTTATTAGATAAATCAGTTTCATATTTTCTTATTAATTTTAACTTATTATCAATCAACATTTTTTTTATTCTATCCCTATGGCTTTCATCAATTCTTTCCAAATCTTTATCATCAATCTCTGAAATTTCTACTTCAATTCTTATAGACTTTGAATGATCATAAAAATCGTTTTTAGATATTTTTGAACCCGAAATAAACAAACTCAATGCTAAAAGAGTTGAAGACTTACCACAATTATTTTCTCCAACAATACAAACAAAAGAAGAAAGCGGTATTTCAATATCTTTAAGACTTCTATAATTTTGAATTTTAGCTGAACTTAAGAACAAATAAATCCCCTTCACTTAATATAAATTTAAACAAAATAAATATGATCATATTTAATGAAATTAGAATATCATCCTAAGCGGAAGAATTTATGATTGAAGGAATGATAAACATCAAAGCAGACAATACATCTTCATATTCCATCCTCAAATCAAACCATTGGACCTCTTTTTTACAGTAAACAACAAAATCATATTTGGTTGTAGAAAAATCTCAAGTTCTATCCATATCCCGAATGAATCTTTAAAATCCAATTTTTCGCCCTATTTATTAACATCACAAAATTCATTACTCATACTGCATTATATAATAATAGAGGAATAACGAACAAAATTGATAAAGAGTGATAACATGAGTTTTGTAGAAATTGCCACAACAGATGAATTAAGGGATGGTAATATGAAAATGACGAGTGTTTCCGGGAGTGAAATCCTTTTAGCAAAAGTAGGAGATAACTATTACAGTGCAGATAATCGCTGTCCACATATGGGAGGTAATCTATCAACTGGTAAACTTGAAGGAACAGTTTTGACCTGCCCTAAACATCACAGTCAATTTGATCTTACCGACGGCCATGTAATCCGCTGGACAGACTGGTCTGGACTTAAATTATCCATAGGTAAACTATTAAAATCACCCCGACCTCTTAAGACTTATGAAGTTAAGATAGATGACGATAAAATTCTTGTTGACGTGAAATAGTTATAAACCAGGTTTTTTAACTTGAAAACTTTTTATGTATTTTCTCATAATACCCTTTTTTGTGGAAAATCAACTTTGAACATATATTAAGTAGTTATAGAAATGATCTGCAACTTATTAATAAAATACGAAGATAAGAGTTAATTAAATATAGTATTAGGCATATATAAACAGGTACAGAGGTGTTAGCATGAACAAAACAGTAATAATATTAGCGTTACTGCTGGTTTTGGGAACTGTCTTTATAGCTGGTTGTACTACCACAACCCAAAATAACACAAGTGGAATGGGACAGAATAAAAGTCCAACTACCGCAGGGTATAGTATAGGACAAATAGTTAACATTGAATCTGGAAATAGTGAAATTGTAAGTATCGCATCTGAAACAGTTCAAATGGAGGATCCATAGAAAGAATCCAGAGATCTAGAAATTAGCGAGATCTAGAAATTAGCATAATTCTAGATAACCTCCAAATTTCTTTCTTTTTAATTTAAACTAGTTCATAAATTCTAAAAATGTATGTAGACCATTACAGATAATGTAATGGTCTTTTTTACAATATTCAAAGTTTAATCAACAGAAATTCTAAAACCCTATTATCTGTTTTTTTGCCTCTCAATTTTTGATAATGTTACCATCCCTCATTTCAATGATTTCATCTGCAAATTCAGCTGATTCCTTGTTGTGGGTTACAACAACAATGGTAACACCATCCTTCCGGTTCAGATCCTGGAGTATCTGCATTATTGCATTTGCATTTTTGGTGTCCAGTTCTCCGGTGGGTTCATCTGCAAAAACTATTGAAGGATTGTTTATAAGGGCTCTGGCTATCACAACACGCTGTTGTTCACCACCTGAAAGCTGTCCTGGACGTTTATCGTACTTACCTTCCAAACCCATTTTATCCATTAATTTTTTTGCATTCTCTGAATCTTCATTTATCATTGGCAGCATAACGTTCTCAAGGGCTGTAAGCTGTGCCATGAGGTTGAACCTCTGAAATACAAATCCTATCTCATTTCTTCGAAGATGTGCCTGTTCTTTTGAGGATAATCTACTTGTATCTTTTCCTTTTATCCTGAAAGTGCCCTCTGTAGGCATGTCCAATATTCCAGCAACATGTAGGAAGGTTGATTTCCCAGATCCAGACGGACCCATCACCGCCGTGAAAGAACCTTGTTTTAAAGTCAGATCCAAACCTGCAAGGGCATTTACTTCCTCATCTCCTATTTTATAGGTCTTCCAAACATCGTTGAATTCTATTAAACTACTCATCTCTCAAAGCCTCCACAACGTTCAATTTTGAAGCATGTCTTGCAGGGTAAACTCCTGCTAATATGCTTAAAAGTGTTGATCCAATAATTACACTTGCAATAAGCCATAACGGCATCATTTGAGATATATAATCCATGAAATCAAGAGCGTTGGCAGCTGCAACTATACCAATTATACCAATGATAACCCCTATTATCGCACCGAAAAATCCTAAAATACCTGCTTCAAAGAGTGTGCTTCCCATTATTTCGCCATTGGTAAATCCAATAGCTTTTAATACACCTAACTCTTTTGTTCTTTCCATGACACTTATAAGCATCGTGTTTATAACACTTATTATTCCCACAAGAAGTCCAACACTTGCAATCAAGCTTGCAAAGAGCATTGATTTATCAACCATGTCCTGAACTTCAGAAACCTTTTCAGATTTAGTTTGGGATGAAATTCCAGTTATACTATTTTGAACTTCTTCACTCACTGTTTTTGGGTCTCCGTTTGTTTTAGCAGTAATTACACTTACCTTGTTGTCTGCCATATGTTTTGCAACGGCCTGATCTATGTAGATATTCTCACCATTTTCTTTGGCTATTCCAGTTACTGTCATCTCCTGATCTTTGACCTTAACCTTACTTCCAGCAGTGTAGCCCAATGTATCAGCAAGCCCACTATCAACAACAACTCCGGAAGTACCATTTTTTAGCTTAAGCTGTTTCCATTGGTTTGTTCCCTCAATAGTCACATCACTGCCATTTATAGTTTCCTGGAACACCGTGAATTCAGTTATATTGTAAAGTTTGGGATAACTTTCCACCTTTGAAGCTGTTTGATTGTCCATCAAGGATAATCCGCTACTGGATGCAGGGGATATGGTAACATCATACATCAACGAGCTTGTTTCGTCTTTCATAACAGAAGTGGCACCTGCAGTTATTCCAACAAGTACAACAATAGTTGCCACACCAATGATTATTCCAAGCATAGTAAGGGCACTCCTAAGCTTTCTCCTGCGAATGTTGTTAAATGCAAGTTTATAAAGATTCATTTTAACACCTCAATCCGTTTTCTACTCAAGTTTCATGTTCATAACGCAACACGTATTAACTAACAGATTTAAACCGACAATTCACGTTTTTAAATAAGTTTGAATACAATTTATGTTTAAAATTGTATTTGACCACGCATTGCTTACATATTTACTTATTAAAACACTTAAAAATAGTTTTTCCAAGATTTACCCAAGATTAAACCTTTTTTCCCACTAAATTCCCCAAAAATTAAGTATTTTTTTCCGCTATTTTTCAACTAAATTCCCCATAAATTCCATACAATTTACACCCAAATCCAAAAAAAATCAGTGATGAAAATGAGAGTAATAGAATTGAAAATGTGGTTAAAAAATTTAAAAAAGAAGCATTTTTGATTATTTAAAAGAATAGAAGAAATTAAAATTCAACTGATTTCATGAAAAAATGGTTATTCATATAGTTAATGTGGTTGAAATGAGTCTATCAAATCTTAAAAAAATAGGATTAAAAAAATAGGAAGTAACTAATCTACTTTGAGAACAATGAAATTAGTTATACCCTGATTATTTGTTATTATAATTATCTCCCAATTCCTCCCAAACCGTCAGGAAAGTATCGTAATTTTCTTCCATTGTATCTGAAAGGAAATATAACGCACCATACTTTTTGCCGGTGGAGGTAACTATGTTATTTTCTTCTAAAACATCAATATGATGTTTTACAGTTTTATAATTAAGAGACAATCTTTCAGCAAGTTGATTAGCGTTATATGGCCTGTTATTTAGTTCATCCACTATCCTAGCACGGTTTGTTCCGCCTTTAGTTCCAGCTAGGATTCCCCAAAGAAATTTTTTCATTGAAGGCATTTTATTAGATCCCGATATTTATTCCGGACGTATTCTCCGTCCTTTTATAATCCTTAAATTTAATTTTAAATATTTAATTCCTAGTGTGTAGAACCATTTAGCCATATATACCATGATTACCACCCAAATTGTGCCCAGGACTGTTAAACCGATACCTCCCAGTATCGTTATTAAAGTGCCCAAAATTCCTCCACTTACAGGTAAATGGATAGCATGTGGAAAAATCAGATTTATCAAAGGCGAAAATATTCCTAAAATCCCTGTAAAAATCACACCTAACCCTGCAACAAATAAAACCATTATAATCGCTGCGATTCCTAAAGCGGGTACTGCTACGAATATCATGTTAAAAAGTCCTAATCCTGCCGTCGCCAACATTGCTTCAATTACATTACTTGCTGACTGTTCATTTTCAGCTTTATTAATCATATATTCTACATTAATCTGTTTTGCAACTGTTTTTGGATCCCCTAATGCTCTTGAAAGCTCTTCTTCTGTCCTACCATTTTCTAAGCCAATTCTGAAGTGTTCTTTATAATCTGAAAGTATATCTTCTCTATCATCTTTTGGCATGTCTTTTAGCAGTTTAGTAAGTTTTTCAAGATATTCCTCTTTATTCATCCTTAAATTCCTCCAAAGCATCAGCAGTTTTAGGATACAGTAACTTATTGACACCTACAGAAAAATTATTCCATTCTGCAACTAGTTTTTCTTTTTTTTGTTTTCCTAAGTCCGTAATTCTGTAATACTTTCTTGAAGGACCCTCTTGGGACTCTTTCAGGTACGAAGTCACCAATCCATCCTTTTTAAGCCGTTTTAGGAGAGGATAAATAGTGCCTTCAGAAATTGAAATGTTCTTTGAGATTTCATAGACCATTTCATAACCGTAACAGTCTTTTTTGTCAAGTGTCGCCAGAACACAAAGTTCCAGCACTCCCTTCTTAAATTGAGCGTTCATAATATCACTGTATCTTTACAAGGTACTGTATATTGCAAGGTACTATTTATAATTTTGTGATTATAATTTTTGTAGAGCAGGGATGATCACTTTCTTTGAAATCACCCTAAAATCAGTGAATCCAATCAGATTTTTCTAAAATATTTCCTTAAACCAACATTATTTTTTAAAATATTTCCTTAAGTCGACATTATTCTTAAAATGATTAAAACTTAAATGATTAAAGCAAATACTCCATACCCCATGTTCCATCCCTTCCCTCGTCCAAACCAAACCATTTAAATCTCTTCTCACCGTAAACTTTGAAACCATGTTTCTCATACCATTGCCGGGCCTTCATGTTGTAAAAAAGCACATCCAACAGCATTCTTTTGCAGTTTTTATCCCTGGCAATTTTAAATGATTCTTTCAAAAGAAAGGTTCCAGTTCCACTACCCCTTATATCGGGATCAACGGCTATGTTGCCTACATAAAAATCATCCCCATCGATCTTGGAGGCTGAAATCCTGTCGAATATTGGTTTGACAAGGATCATCTTCAAAAAATCAAGAATCCCCATTGTATCTGCGTAAACCTTGGCTTCATCCAGAAATTTTATCTCATCTCCCCTGAAGGCCGTTAAAATTCCCATAACCCTACCTGAATCATCTTCAGCCACGTAGATATGTTCGCGGCCATAGCAGTTTTGTCCGGCTTTAATGATTTTTTGAAGTTTTAGCAGAGCTTTATCCCTGTTTTTATCGAAGAATATCCGGAATAGATCAACATCTGTTTCATATATAAACTCTGAAACCAGTTGAATATCGTGAACGTTTGTATCAAGCTTTTTAAGTTCCATTATTTCACATCAAAAAATTGTTTAAAGTATCGGAATTGTTTAGGTATCTAATTTATTTAATTAAAATAAGTTAAGCTGTTAATCTTATTTTTAAGCACTAATATTTATTTTTTATTTCAATTTAAATATAAGCATTGCTAACCCGATTCAATTTATAATAAGAAAATAAAATAATTCGTACCTTAGGGATTTACAGCATCTATCTCATCCTTAAGGCCAAATAGGTAGTATACCTTCAAGCTTATTGATTTATAGTACGTATTCCATTCCAAAGGTTCCCTCATTTATTCCGAATTTTTTAGCGCTTTTTTGGCCGCATATCCGGAACCCATGCTGTTCGTACCAGGAAATAACCTGTTTGTTGCTAAAAAGGACATCCAAGAATATTCTGTCACATCCCATCTTCCTTGCATCTTCTTTTGCTTTCTGGATGAGCTTACTTCCTATTCCGTCACCGCGAAGATCTGGATCAACGGCTATATTTCCTATGTAATAATCCTTATTTTGTATATCTGCAAATGCAATCATCCTATCAATTACAGGTTTAACTATGATTAGCTTCAAGAAATCAAAGAAATTCACTGCACGGAAATATGACTTCACTTCCTCATTACGTTTTACATCTTTTCCTTGGAAGGCTGTAAGAATTCCCAGTACTTCCTGATTACCATTGGATGCAATTTTAATGTGTTCATGTCCGTAGGGATTTTTACCAGTTTCTACAATACTTTGAAGTTTTTCAATAGCTTTTTCCTTATCTCTATCCAGAACCGCTAAAAATAGGTCTTCATCTGTTTCATAAATTAATTCTGAGACTTTTTTAGTGTCATGATTGTTTATATTCAGTTTTTGAATCTTCATCCATTACACTGTCCTCTCCATTAATTCATTATACAATATTTCATTTAGAAGAATTAATTGTTTTGTACCTCAAAACCTTCAGTAATTATTACATTTATAAGTTTCGATCATTCAAAGCAAATTATATACTCCACAGGCATATAAATAGAAGATTATGGAAACCAAAAGATTCGTGCTTCTGGACATAGATTACATCACAGAAGGCGATAAAGCCGTTGTAAGATTATTCGGGAAAATTAAAGGTGATGAAGAGGGTAAATCAATAATAGTCCTTGATAAAAACTTCAAACCGTACATATACGTCGTTCCCAGGGATATAGAAACCTGCGCAGATGATGTAAGTGAGCTTGAAGTGGAATCAGTTGAGTGGGTTCGTAAAAATGACAACGGTCAGGATAAAGACTTTCTGAAGGTTATATTAAACCATCCACAGGATGTACCAAAATTAAGGGACATTATAAGGGATTTAGAATCTGTAGAGGACATCCGGGAACATGACATACCATTTTACCGCCGTTACCTTGTAGATAAGGGAATATTTCCCATGTCCGAGGTTGAAGTGGATGGTAAGTGCCTGACTGGAAATGATGTCAAATTTTCCTGCGAGGAGGATGTTTGCATCTTCCAGATGGAGGGTGAACCACGTCCCCTTGAATCAGAGTTTCCTGAGCTCAAGATCCTGAGCTTTGATATTGAGGTGCGAAACCCCAAGGGCATGCCCCAGGCAGAGGTTGATGAGATCATCATGATAAGTCTTTCAAGTAACCAGGGTCTTGAGAAGGTGATTTCAACCGCAAAATCATCCCTTGATTTTGTTGAAACAGTGAAAACTGAGGCAAGGATGCTTGAAAGATTTGTGGAAATTGTGAAGTCAGAAAATCCCGACCTTCTGATTGGATACAACTCTGACAACTTTGACATGCCCTACATAAGGGACAGGGCTGCCAAGCTCGGTGTGAAGCTGAAGCTGGGCACAGACGGTTCCCAGCTCAAATTTATGAGGCGGGGTTTTGCAAATGCCGGCCTGGTGAAAGGCAGGATACACGTGGATCTCTACCTTTTAATGCGCCGTTACCTTACCCTTGACCGTTACACCCTGGAAAGGGTTTACAGGGAGCTTTTTGGCGAGGAGAAAAGGGATATTCCAGGTGATGAGATCTTCGAGTACTGGGATGACGGTGGGAAAAAGCTGGAAATGCTCTTCAATTATTCACTGGACGATGCTGTGGCAGTTACAAAGATTGGGGAGAAGATGTTGCCCTTGAGTCTTGAACTTACAAGGATAGTGGGCCAGCCATTTTTTGATATTGCCAGAATGACCACGGGACAGATGGTTGAATGGTACCTGATCCGAAAGGCCTATGAGTACGGAGATATGGTTCCAAACAAACCTTCATCATCACAGTACTCACAAAGAAGGCATAAAAAGAGGATAGCCGGGGGTTACGTAAAGGACCCTGTTAAGGGACTGCACGAGAACATAGTTTCCTTCGATTTCAGGAGCCTGTACCCGAGTATAATCATATCAAAAAATGTTTCTCCAGACACATTTGTGGAGGAGTGCGATGAAGATACTTGCCATATAGCTCCAGAGGTGGGTCACAAGTTCCTTAAAGAGCCTGTGGGTTTTGTACCCTCAATAATTGGGAACATACTCAAGGAACGTGTCAGGATTAAAACCCAGATGAAAGCATCTGAAAATCCCCGGGAAAAGCAGATCTTGGACGTGCAGCAGCAGGCCCTTAAAAGACTTGCAAACTCCATGTACGGTGTTTACGGTTATTCAAGATTTAGATGGTACAGAATAGAATGTGCAGATGCCGTAACGGCCTGGGGAAGGGATTTCATCAAGAAAACCATGAAAAAAGCCGAGGATTATGGTTTTAAAGCAATTTATGCCGATACTGATGGTTTTTATGCTACCTACATTGAAGATGACGATTAAATTCAATCAATAAAAATCAGAGCATTCCATACTTTCAAAGTAAATTTAAAATGAGTTAAAGCCTTGCAATACATATTTTGCAATACATATTGATGGAGATCAATCTTGAATCTCAATCTTGAATCAATTAAACTCACAATATTTTTTTTATAACGTTCATGCTCATTCATAGGGTACATCAATCAAGCCCAATAAACGGGTGGTGAATATCATAAGGAATGGTGCCACCAAAACCGTTCCAATGAGTTGTCCCACAGTGGAGCCCAAATAGGGTATTCCCTGGAGTGCATTGAAGATAAGCTGTTTAACTATGTAAAACACTATACCCGTAATGATAGTAACCAGGAGCATGTTTTTCAGGCCTACCTTTCTTATCTTTTCAAAGACCTGGGGCATGTTAAATCCCCAACGGATGCTTCCATCATGATGAGCCATAGTTAAAATCGCCCCCTGCATCATGATATTAAAACAGATGAAAAAGATCACCAACCCTATGATCAGTGCATATTCCATGAACAGGCCTAAATCAAGGTTGGTAAAGGTTGCAAATTCAAAAATTCCGACGATCAGCAGTATCAACGGTAAAATAAAATAAACTATGAGAATCAGACTCTCCTTTATTCCATGGACAAAGAGATTTAAGGGATGGTGAAAACCAGGTGGACTGGTTGATCCTTCAACTGTTTCCTCCACTATACGAAACCCGTACCCTATTTCAATAAAGGACAATACTGTAATAACTCCCACTATTGAGGCAATTATCAAAACATCAGATATGCTGCCAATTGTATAAACTGAGTTTAAATCAGTAACATGGTCAGTTAAAACCAGTATTAATCCCAGTATCAAAAAGTTACGCCAGTCTGAAACTGCATATACCATCGCATCCTTTAAAATAGTTTTTAATTTTCTATTGGCAACCACAAATATTCCCATCCTATAAAGTACCCTGACACTATAGTAACTGCAATTAAGGATCTAAGATTTTAAGAAGCATTTCAAATTTTCTTCTGAAACTTTACCCTGAATTCATTATCAAGTTCTTGGGCAATTACAATCATCTATGGCCTGGTTTTCTTCGTTTTAACTGTTAAAAACACCAGAATATGATGATTACTAATTTTATTGTTAGTTCATTACCTAAAAAAATAGGTATAATTAATTAGTTATATCGTTCATAGCAAACGATCTGACCGGTAGTTTTTCTTGGTCTTGGATCCGGGCTTTCGTCTGGATATCCAAGTGTGAACATTGCCACAACTCTTATACCAGTTGGTATTCCCAATGTTTCCTTCACTGCTTCTTCACTGAATGCTCCCAACCAGCAGGTTCCAAGTCCTTCCTCCACAGCTTCGAGGACCATGAATGAAACTGCAATTGACAGATCTACTGTGTAAGCAGGCTGTCCACACGGCATTACAGATGCGGATTCTGTTGAGCATGCCACAATTATCACGGGTGCTTCCTGGATAAATTGCTGACCGTTGGCTGCAGCTACAAGGTTTTTTCTCGTGTTTTCATCCCTCACCACCAGGAACTTCCATTCCTGACGATTTGCAGCTGAAGGTGCCAGTCTTGCTGCTTCTAATATTTTATCAAGCTTCTCTTCCTCTACTTCCACATCTTTGTATCTTCTTATGCTTCTTCTATCCTTTATCGCTTCAAAAACATCCATAGAAAAACATCTCCCCCATTTTTCATCCAGATAAATCTCAAACCCCACTTAAATTTGATTAACCATAGAAAGTTTAGGTTTGAGTATGCTTCAGCTCCTTTCTATAAATATTTGAAATAGATGTTTATTTTTATCTAATTTAACATCAATAAATTTTACTTAAATGAAAATCTAAAAAAAGAGAACTTCATTGAGGATATATTTTCTAAATTTTAGTTGATTTTCTAAATTGTTGAATAATCTATTCTAAATTTTTATCTACTTAGTAAATTTTACATAAATTGAAAATTATATGGTGAACATAAAATTATCAAAGATAATAGGATTCCATTAAAAGGAGGAAAAAAATGTCACACAGCATAATAAAGGAAAGATTCAATGAATGCGCCGAAGAATACGATAAACAGCGCAGAGCCCTTATTCCTCATCTTGATGAATTTTACGCTACAGTGGCTGATCTGGCCCGAAGTGAGGTTCCAGGGCCGAAAATACTGGATCTTGGAGCAGGTACAGGGTTGCTCACAAAACAACTCTTTAAAAGATACAGACGGGCCGAATTAACCCTCATAGACCTTTCTGAAAATATGTTGAACATGGCAAAGCAGAGGTTTGAAGGTTTCCCCAACTTCAACTACATAAATGGGAACTACCTTGAACATGATTTTGATAATTCATTTGACATCGTGACATCCTCACTTTCAATCCACCACCTTGAAAACCGCGATAAAAAGGTTCTCTACGGTAAGATATATGATATCCTGAACGATGGCGGAATATTCATCAACGCGGACCAGGTTCACGCCCCAAATCCGCAAAATGAAAAGGAATACCAGAGAAAATGGTGGGAGTACATAGAGGAGGGTCCACTTACTGAAGCTGAGAAAAAAGCTGTTTTGAAAAGGATGGAACTTGACAAACCCGCAACCCTCGAAAAAAACCTGAAATGGCTTGAAAACATCGGGTTTAGGGATGTGGATGTTTACTACAAGTACTATAATTTCTGTATAATGTACGGTAAAAAATGATAACCAAAATGAAAAGTCAAACTGTAAATGAAGTTATAATATCAACTGAAAGACAAAAAAATGGGGTAAAAATAAGGGCAGGAGTTTCAAATGTTGTTTAACGAACGTTTAGATGAATTTGCAAGGGAACTGGGTGCAGATTTTGTTGGTGTGGCTGACCTTTCCAGTGCACATGAGGCCATTGAAGAGCAGGGTGGGGAGAGAATTGCTGCTTATCCCCGGGCAATTTCCATTGGAATCGTACTTCTGGACACCATTATCGATGAGCTTCCCCACAGGTGCGAACGCTGTGTAGCTGTCAGCTACCAGCATGCCTACGATGTCACGAACCTAAGGCTTGACCTTATAACCTCACGTTTGAGCAATTCAATCCAGAAAGATGGTTACAAAGCCCTTCCAATACCTGCATCAGAACGTTGCGATGATGAACGCATATGTGCAGTTTTTTCAAACAAAATGGCGGCTCATTTAGCTGGTTTGGGTTGGATAGGTAAAAGCTGCCTTTTAATCACACCTGAGGCTGGTCCAAGGGTCCGATGGGCAACTGTGCTGACAGATGCGCCTTTAAGTGTTACAGGAGAACCTATGGAAGAACGCTGCGGTAAATGCACTGATTGCATGGACATCTGCCCGGTATCTGCATTTACAGGGAGAAATTTCAGGGAAGATGAGCCAAGGGAGGCTCGTTACAATGCCAGAAAGTGTGAGGAATACTTTGAAGATATGAGAAAGACTGGAAGTACAGCAGTCTGCGGCCTCTGTGTTTACGTCTGTCCACATGGGCAAAAACAGAAATGATTTTTTAATAATTAACTAAAACAATGGATAAATAAAATTAAGAATTGATAAATCAGAATTAAAAGATTTTTAGGAAAAATTAAATTAAAATTTTTAAGAAAAATAAAGTTTTAACAATATTAATGTATGGATCTAAGGATGGTAACAGCGAAAACAGCAGCTCCAAATCCATTATCTATGTTCACAACTGCAATTCCCGGGGCGCATGATTGAAGCATTGCATAAAGTGCCGTAAATCCTCCTTCTCCAACTCCGTATCCAACGGATGTTGGCACGCCAACAACTGGAATATCCACAAGACCTGCTACAACAGATGGTAATGCTCCTTCCATCCCTGCAACCACTATAATTACCTTAACGTCTTCCTCGATCATTTTCCTGACGTGAGAAAATAGCCTGTGGATTCCTGCAACTCCCACGTCGTACGCCCTTACCACTTCACATCCTGCTTCCTCTGCAACTACTCTGGCCTCTTCTGCAACTGGAATATCTGAGGTACCTGCTGTTATTATGCCAATTTTACCTATTTTCTCGATTTCATGGTCCCTGATCACTAAGATGTTGGCTCTTTTATTGTACTCCAGTTTAAAACCTTTATCAGTTAACACCGTTAGATCATCTTTTATGGCATCGTATCTCTCATTTTGAAGTCGGGTTACAATTACGCGCCCCTCACTTGCCAGGATTATTTTTACGATCTCCTCGTCATCCTTACCCTCCGCAAAAATTGTTTCTGGAACGCCTGTTCTAACATCACGGCCTGTGTCTAACTTTGCAAAATCCTCTAACTCCAGGATCTGCGAGGTTTTAAGCATTTTTTCAGCTTCTTCTGCCGAAATTTCCCCGTTTATAAGTTTTTGAAGTATTTCCCTCATGGTATCACTAATCTTATCTATCCCAATATATAAAGTTGAAATGTTAAAAACAATTCTATAGGATCTAGATACTTAAATAAATTTTATTTATTAAAATAAGTTCATAGATTCAATATCAGAATCTGATTTTTAAGGGGACATAGATTTTAAAAAGAGGAGAACCTTTTTAAAGCGGATAAAACCTACAGAATCACTTTAATATATTACATGAATAAAATATATGGAATCCTTAAAATTGGAATTAACACATGAGATGATTAAGTCAAACAGATCCGAATTAATCACATGCAAAATAGTGAGATGCATATCTACAGGAATATCATTGGAATAATTGAAAGATCATTGGAATATGTAACCAGATCAGTATAAAACTTACAATCAAAACTTGGGGTATGAAGTTGGAAAAAGCCAGAATCTTAGTACAGGGAATAGTGCAGGGAGTTGGATTCAGACCCACTGTATACAGAATAGCAAAGAGCATGAATCTCACAGGATACGTGCGCAATCTTGGAAATATCGTTGAAATCCTGCTTGAAGGAGAAAAAGATGAAATAGAAGATTTTGCAAAAAATTTGAAGCTGAAAAAACCCCCAATATCCAAGATAAACTCCCTAAAAATAGAATGGCTCGAATCCGATGTTTCAGGGGAATTTAACGACTTTGAGATACTGAAAAGCTCTGAAAACTTCTCAGGATCATCCGTAATACCCCCGGACCTTGCAACATGCGACCAGTGCCTTGAAGAGGTTTTAAACAACAAAGACCGCAGGTACAGGTATCCCTTCACAGCCTGCACAGACTGCGGCCCACGATTCACAGTTATAAAATCCATTCCCTACGACAGGGAACGGACATCCATGGACGAATTTCCATTATGCAGCGACTGCACGGAAGAGTACCAGAACCCAGAAGACCGCAGGTACCATGCTGAAGCCACATGCTGTCCAGAATGTGGGCCAGAAGTCTTCTTGTACAAAGAAAACCGTATAAATGTGGAAAATCCAATAAAAGAAGCAGTTAAACTGATAGATGATGGGAATATACTGGCAATAAAGGGTATTGGGGGCACACACCTGGTTGTAAAGACAACTGAAGAGGGGCCTGTGGACGAACTTCGAAAGAGACTTGGAAGGTTTAACCAGGCATTTGCCTGCATGTCACCTGACATTGAAACAATTAAAACCTTTGCAGAGGTTGCAGATTTTGAGGAAAAAACCTTGCTTTCAAGAAGAAGGCCCATAGTTGTTTTAAACAAAAACCAGGATTATTACTTGGCGCCGTCTGTTTCACCAATGCTCCACAACTTAGGTGTGATGCTTCCATATTCTGCACTCCACCACCTTTTATTCCAATACACCCACGAACCTGCATTCATCATGACATCGGCAAACATGCCAGGAGAGCCAATGCTCATAGGAAACAGTGATATAGTTGAGAAACTGGACGGTGTTGCAGATTACTTCCTCCTCCACGACAGACAGATCATTAACCGATGCGACGACTCTGTTGTAAGGTTCAGAGGAGGTGAAATGGCATTTATAAGGCGTTCAAGAGGTTATGTTCCTGAACCCTACAATTTTTCAGGGATCAACAATAAATTGAACGTACTTGCACTGGGACCTGAAATCGACGTCACCTTCTCACTTTTAAAGGAGGGAAACTGCTATGTATCCCAGCACATCGGGAACACAACCAAGTATGAAACCTTCAAGTACCTTCAAAATGCCATAGAACACATGATAAACATAACAAAAACAGATTCTGTGGATGTTGTGGCCTGTGACCTCCACCCAATGTTCTTCACAACCAAACTTGCAGAAAAACTGGGCGATAAATTCCAATGCCCTGTTTTCCCTGTCCAACATCACCATGCACATGCAGCAGCCCTGGCTGTAGATAACGGAGTTGATGAAGTTATGTGCATAGCTGCAGATGGTGTGGGCTACGGAGAAGATGGAACAGCCTGGGGCGGTGAGATACTCCACTTGAAAGGAGGGAAATATGAAAGGGTTGGGAGTTTGATGCCGCAAAAAATGGCTGGTGGTGATTTAACAACCAAGTACCCTATTAGAATGGTTATGTCAATGCTTTATGACCATTACGATATTGAAAAACTTGTGGATCTCATGAAAACCAATTACCGGGACTACTTCAAGCACGGTGAAAGGGAAGTAGAACTTGTGGCCAAACAGCTTGAGCGTGATTTCAACATCAACCAGACCACCAGTACCGGGCGTGTTCTTGATGCAATTTCTTCAGCACTTGGTATATGTGGTGAGCGTACATACGAAGGTGAATGTTCAATGAAATTGGAGTCTGTGGCCCGAAATGGTGCTGATACCCTTGAGATTCCTGTTGAAATTAAAAAACACCATGGAATGGATGTTCTTGACACGACCCAGATAATGCGCTCCCTTCTGGATATGAAAGGATCCGGCGAGAGAGTGCAGGATATAGCAAGGGCTGCCCAGAAAGCTGTGTCTCAGGGGCTTGCGGAGTTAGCAATAAAGGCTGTGGAAAAAACAGATCTGGATGTTATAGGTGGCTCTGGTGGTGTTTTCTACAATGAAGCTGTGAGCATGACCATAAAAGCTGTTGTGGAAGATGCAGGTTACAGGTTCATCCAGCATAAAAATAGCTGTGCAGGTGATGGTTCTGTGTCAATGGGACAGGCTGCAGTTGCAGCATGGCATTACAGAGACTTATAAATTAGATTTTTTTTAATTAGAAGTTATGGGATCTAATTTTAGATCAAGGAATTTAGATTACCTGAAATAAATCTAAAAACATTTATTTTATATAACTAATTTCATAAAATTGGTTGATACTAAAACTAGAGCGTTATAAACGGTACGAACCAACTTAGAACATGTACAACAAAAACAGATAGTTTTAAAGTTATTTAAAGCATAAGCATATTATGAAGTTCATTACGCCTATGTTCGTTATCTTACCTTTTTTTTGGGTTTTCAACTTCAGCTAAAAGCTTTTCTGCATGCCTTTTTGCAACCTCATACTTCTTGATAAGGCGTCTAAGTTCATTTGCAACTTCAGTTTCACCCATACGGATTCTGCCCTCAACATTTCGAAGTTCTGAAAACTCTTCACCTATGATATTCAACTTTATAGACTCAGGACTTATGAATATTTGAATTTCTATGTCCTGGGAGATGTCGTAGTACTTACGGGGCCTTCCACGTTCTATCTTCTGAAATGATGAGCTTAATATTCCAAGTTCTTCCATTGCGCGCAGGTGTTCTATGATTGCCTTTTGACCAATATCAAGTTCCCTCGATATCTCGCTTACAAAGCGTGGCTCTTCTCTTAAAAGGTTTAATATTTCCCTTCTAGTTTTACAGCCCATTACGTCAAGTATTTCTTCAATATCCATCGTTTAACACTCAATTGTTTTTATAATTGTAGTTATTTGTTTTAATATTTAATTGTGCGAAAGGTTTATATAACCTTTGGTAACTATAATAGTTAAAGGTTACTGTTCTTTTTATACCAGATAAAAGGTGAATAAATGACTGATAAACAAGAATTAGAAAAGTTAAAGAAGGATCTGAACCGTCTGGAATCCGAGATCGAGAAGAAAGACAAGGAAATTAAGGATAAGGATGACGAGATCGAGAAAAAAGACGAAAAAATGGAAGATTACAAAGACCAGCTTCAGCGCCTTCAAGCTGACTTTGAAAATTATAAAAAACGATCAGAAAAGGACATGAAGGAATATGTCCGATACGCAAATGAACTTTTAATTTTAAAGGTTATAGATGCCTATGAAGACCTGGGAAGAGCGTTGGAGGCTGATTCCAAAGACCTCAAGGATGGAGTTGACATAATATACAAAAAACTCAAGGACATTCTCAAAGGAGAGGGACTCTGTGAAATCAAAGCTAAAGGTGAAAAATTCGACCCATTCAAACATGAAGCCCTCATGGTTGAAGACAATGAAAACTACAACGACGATTTCGTTATAGAAGAACTTGGAAGGGGATACACCCTGGGCCCTAAAGTTATCAAGTATTCAAAAGTTAAAGTCTGTAAAAAGAAGTAAGATCAAAGGTGCCAAAAAGTATTTAAAAAAGAAAAGTACTTAAAAAAAGACCAAAGATACGAAAAATTCACGTTGAAAAATTTAAAGACTACGTTTGTAAAAATAACTCGTGAAAAAAATATTTAAATTTTATGAAAAAGTTATAAAAAAAAGTATTTTAATTAAGAGGTGAATTTCATGGCTAAGAAAGAAAAAATAATAGGTATAGACCTGGGTACAAGTAACTCAGCAGCAGCCGTCTTAATCGCTGGAAAACCAACCATCATACCAAGTGCAGAAGGTGCAACACAGTATGGTAAAGCATTCCCAAGTTACGTGGCATTTACAAAAGATGGACAAAGATTAGTGGGTGAACCTGCAAGAAGACAAGCAGTTACAAACCCAGAACAGACCATAAGCGCCATAAAAAGGAGTATGGGAACAGATTATAAGGTCAAAATTATGGGTAAGGAGTACACTCCACAAGAGATATCATCCTTCATACTCCAGAAAATAAAAAAAGATGCAGAATCCTTCCTCGGTGAAACTGTAAACAAAGCAGTCATAACAGTTCCCGCATACTTCAATGACAACCAGAGAACAGCAACCAAGGACGCAGGTACAATAGCAGGCCTTGATGTTGTGCGTCTTGTTAACGAACCAACAGCAGCAAGTCTGGCCTACGGTGTGGACAAAGCAGAAGATGAAGAACTTGAAATACTTGTCTTCGACTTCGGTGGAGGAACACTGGACGTTACAATAATGGAGTTCGGAGGAGGAGTTTTCGAGGTTAAATCCACAAGCGGTGACACCAGACTCGGTGGAACAGACATGGATAACACCATAATGAAACACTTGGCTGAAGAATTTAAACGGGACACAGGCGTGGACCTGATGGACGATGACCAGGCAGTTCAGAGACTCAGAGAAGCATCAGAGAAAGCTAAAATAGAACTTTCAACCACCTTAACAACCGACATCAACCTTCCTTTCATAACAGCAACTCAGGACGGCCCTAAACACCTTACAGGCACATTAAAAAGGGCAGAACTGGAAAAACTGGTTGACCCAATCATCAAAAAATGTTCAGGACCTCTTGAACAGGCATTATCAGGCGCTAAAATGAGTAAATCAGATATTGATAAGATCATACTCGTTGGTGGACCAACAAGGATGCCTGCTGTCCAGAAATTCGTTGAAAAATTCATAGGAAAAACAGTTGAAAGGGGAATAGACCCAATGGAATGTGTGGCAATGGGAGCTGCAATCCAGGGAGGAGTCATGGCCGGTGAGGTTAAAGACCTGGTTCTTCTCGATGTTACACCACTATCATTAGGTATAGAAACTATGGGACAGGTTTTCACCAAGTTAATTGAAAGAAACACCACCATACCAACCAAGAAAAGTCAGATATTCACAACAGCAGCTGATAACCAGCCATCCGTGGACATACACGTACTGCAGGGTGAAAGGCCAATGGCACCTGACAACACAACACTTGGAAGATTCCAGCTTGTTGGAATCCCACCATCACCAAGAGGAATCCCACAAATTGAGGTTACCTTCGATATAGATGCCAACGGTATCATGAACGTTTCAGCAAAGGACATGGGAACAGGTAAAGAACAGAAAGTCACAATAACAGCCCCAAACAAATTATCCAAGGATGAAATCGACAAAAAGGTTAAAGAAGCAGAGCAGCACGCAGAAGAAGACAAGAAAAAACAGGAAGAAATCGAAATCAGGAACAACGCAGATTCAATGATCTACACATCAGAGAAAACTCTGGAAGAACTCGGAGACAAAGTGGACGCTGACAAAAAAACCAAAATTGAAGGATTGGTTAAAGAGTTAAGGGAACTTGCAACTGGCGATGACCTGGAAGCAATCAAAGCCAAAACCGAAGAACTGACAAAAACTGTGCAGGAAGTTGGAGCAGCCATCTACCAACAGGCACAGCAGGCACAGGCTCAAGCAGAACAAGAACAGGGCGCTCAGGGTCAAGAAGATGCAAGCCAAAAAAAAGATGACGACGACACCATAGACGCTGACTACAAGGTCAAAGACTAAAAGTGAATTAAGCCCCGAAATCCAGTAAAATGAAAAATAAATAGAGAAATAAAATAAAGCGAGGACAATCCTTGCTTTATATTTTTAATTTATTAAATTTGAATTTTTATACATACGGAATTGAATTACAAATTCATCAGAGGATATGAATTCATCCGTTGGATCATACTTTTATTTTAGCAATTTATAATAGTGCAATTTATAATAATGAATACATTCAATTTTTTAATGCTCATAAACCAATGTTCATAACGTTAACTAAAAACCGTTAACATGATGAAATTTTAGAATTAAGATTAAATACTCAATAAATGAAAATTTGAAGGTAAGATTATAATGGCAGAAAAGCGTGATTATTACGAAGTCCTTGGGGTGGAGAAGGATGCAGATAAAAAGGAAATTAAAAAGGCCTATCGTAAACTGGCAATGAAGTACCACCCTGATGTGAGCGAAGACCCTGAAAGTACAGAAAAATTCAAGGAGATAAGCGAAGCCTACGCAGTCCTCTCAGACGAGGATAAAAGAGGAAAATACGATCAGTACGGCCACGCAGGTATGAACGGATTCTCACAAGAGGACATATTCAACAACGTAAACTTTGAAGACATCTTCAGAGGTTTCGGATTCGGAGGAGGTAGTAGCGGAGGGGGCGGAGGATTTGACTCCATATTCGACCTATTTGGATTCGGTGGTGGCAGAAGGGACGGTTCCCGCCAGGGTGACGATATTGCCTACGAACTGAACATCACACTTGAAGAGGCTGCAACAGGCATTGAGAGGGATATTGAAGTACCCCACAAGAAGACATGCCCACACTGTAACGGTTCAAAGGCAGAACCTGGAAGCAACGTCAAGACCTGTGAAACCTGCGGTGGAACAGGACAGGTTCGTCACGTTAACAACACACCACTGGGTCAGTTTGCAACTGTAAGGCCTTGCAGCGTCTGTAGAGGTGAGGGAAAATTAATAGAAACACCTTGTAAGGAATGCCATGGAAAAGGCATAATAAGGAAAAAGAGCACGATTCACGTTACAATTCCGCCGGGAGTTGACAATGACAACCGTCTGCGCGTTCCTGGTGAAGGTGATGTCGGTGTAAGGGGAGGACCACCTGGAGATCTCTACGTGATGATAAGGGTTAAAGAACACAAGCTTTTCAAGCGTGACGGGGCAGACCTCACCTATCAAATGCCGATAAGCTTTGTTCAAGCATCTCTTGGAGACAGTGTCGATGCACCAACACTCGACGGTGCTGTAGAACTTAAAATACCTGCAGGAACTCAAACAGGCACATCATTCCGTATAAAAGGTCAAGGTATGCCCCATATGCGTTGGAATGGTAAAGGAAACCTTTACGTGAAGGTCAAGATTGTGACTCCAAAGAAACTCAACCCGAAACAGAAGGAACTTCTGCAAGAATTTGCAGATGTAAGCGGTGATGAAATCTACGCCGAAGAAAAGGGATTGTTTGATAAGTTTAAAGATGCAATAAGTCATTAAACACAACCTTTACTCTTTTTTTGAATTTTCTTTTTGAATTTTAAAATTTCATCTGAATTCCAGGATTCTTTGAGGTCTTTTCTTTTTGTGATCTGTTTTTGTGTTTTTTTGAGATGTTTTGAGATTTATTTTTTAAGATCAGTGAACTTCGGGCAAAACTTCTTCTTTACAGAATTCAATGAACTCTTCTTGATTGTTACCTATTTGCTGGATGCATATACGGTCAAAGCCAGCGTCTATGTTCTTTTTTATTTTATCTATGTGTACTTGGGGGTCAGGGCCGCATGGCATTCTTCCAGGTATATCCTCTTTTCTCGCATTTTTTACGAGTTCTTCAAAGTGTGTTTGTGTTGGGATATCCCAGCTTAGACTTCCTTTAATAACCATTAATGGCCAGTACTTGTAAACCAGGTCCATGGCTTTTTTTTCAGTTTCTGCCCAGCTAATTGAAATTTCAGAGTAGCTGGGTTTATCCTTTCCACCTGTTTTTTTAAATATGTCCAGAAGCTCTTTTTTCCCACCACTTACAATTAAGCCATCTCCATTATTTCCGGCAGCAGTAGCAGCTATTGGTCCATCTGCAGCCATGTATATGGGTGGAAGTTCTTCAGGGAGTGTGTAAATTTGTGCATTTTCAACATGATAATAGTAGCCTTCATAATCCTGCATTCCACCTTGCCATAGAGTTCTGATAACATCTACAGCTTCTGTGAGCATGTCAATTCTTATAGGTGCTGGGGGCCAGTGATCACCGTATATATGTTCGTTCAGATTCTCCCCTGAACCTACCCCGAAAATAAACCTGCCTGGCATCATTGAAGTTATTGTAGCTACAGCTTGAGCTACCAGTGCTGGGTGTTGTCTGATCGTTGGGCATGTGACTCCCGTCATCAGACCGAGATCTTCTGTTACTTGGGATATGGCACCTAGTGTACTCCAGACAAATGGACTGTTGCCCTGACTACTGATCCATGGATGGTAATGATCTGATATACTGGCAAAGTCAAATCCTGCTTTTTCAGCAAGTTCAGCATAATGAACAAGTTCCAAAGGTCCAAATACTTCACTTGCAAGTTTAAAACCAATTTCTACCATATTTTATACCTCCAGAATTTTCTAAAGAACTGTTAAAAGTTCATAAAGATTAATAAAAGGCACTTCAAGAGGTTATAAATCCACAAACAATAGGTTTTTAATCTTCTTAATGGTATAATTATGTAAAATATTATTATTATTTGTTTCGTGATCCTCAAAAAACATTAACGATGCATTATAAAAATAATACTGTTACAGAAGTTAATGGGAGGGGCTAAAAATGGGAGATATTGAATTCAATATGGAAAATGTTCAAAAATGCCTATGTCCAGATGCCCAGTGCAAGCTCAAAGTAGCTGCGTGAAAGAAAAACTGGATAAATTAAAAAGTATGAGCGGATCACCAGGTCCTGAGGATGTTCCTGGATTGTATTGTGCAACAGGAAAAGCCAAATGTGGAGACCTTGATCCAAAACAGATGTGTCAATGCGGCAAGTGCGAAATTTTCGCTAAATACGATTTAAGTCATGGTAAACCTGCAGGATATTTCTGCGCAAACGGAAAAGCACAATAAACTCTTTTTTACTCTTTTTTATTTTTTAAATAGTAACTTATGATATTTTTATTTTTTATACACAAGTTACCCCCATTTCGAATCCAAAAATGTCCCCCAGTAAGTTGTGTTTGGAAATATATGGATTAAATCCGGGTTTAACAAGTAAATAGAACTTTAAAATCAATGGTAAAGTAAAACAGGGCCAGTTATGTTAATTGATTAATAATAAAAATATATGTGTTTATAACAACAGACATTATGGTAATAGGTGATCTTATGGATGAAGATATTAAAAAACGATGGTGGATATTTCCAGGATTTAAAATAGAAACCATGGTCACAGGATTGGATCTGCCTGTAAACATCGCATTTGTCCCTAAACCAACTGATAACCCAGATGCTCCTCTTTTATACGTTACAGAATTGTACGGGAACATCAAAGCAATTACCAACGATTGGAATGTACATACATATGCTGAAAATCTCTTAAACTACGAGCCAAACTATGAATTTCCTGGAACTGGGGAATCAGGAGTAACAGGGATCTGTGTTGAGCCTGGAACCGGTGATTTATTTGTATCAATGATCTACGAAGATGAGGGAAATATAAAAAATAAGCTTGTTAGAACTAAAAGTAAAAACGGGCTAAAAATGGATTCAATTGAAACCATAATTGAAGATATTCCCTCAATCAAGGCCGCACACCAGATACAGGCGGTTAGTGTAGGATTTGATGGTAAGCTGTACGTGAATCTGGGAGAAGGTATGATCAATCCAGAGGTTGCTCAAGACGATACCGAACTTCGGGGCAAGGTTTTAAGGATGGACCTGGATGGTAACATACCTGAAGACAACCCTGATCCAAAGAGTCCCATTTATGCCAAGGGTTTCAGAAATCCATTCGGTGCTGTATGGCGTGAAAGCGATAAATCACTTTACATAAGTGATAACGGACCGGCCTACGATGACAGAGTCGCAAAAGTGGAACCTGGTAAAAACTATGGCTGGCCCGAGAGTATGCGAAAAAATTCACTCTTCTGGACGCATTTAAGCCAGGGAATAACAGCCCTTGATTTTATGCAGAACGAAGAATTTCCATTCGAATACGATAACGAACTGTTTGTGGCATTTTTTGGTGGAGCGTATGTAAAGGGCCCCGGTGTAAAGGGAAAAATGATAGTGAAAATGAAGGTCAACAAGGATACTTCAGGAGTTAACTCTTTTGATGTGTTTGTCAGGTACACCGGAGAAAATGCTGCAAGTCCCTGTGGAATAGCCTTTGGACCTGGAGGACTGTACTTTACAGATCTGCACGGCGAAGGAAATGGGCAGACACACACACCCAGTGGAAACCTGTTTAAAGTTAGCTCCATAATCAAGGCCGAAGGTGAGATATTGGTCCCATATACCAAAGAAAATACCGATAGATGCCTCTGTCCAGGATGTCCAACCCGTAACGAGTGCATGGGTAACAGAAATGAACGTCTTTTCTGTGCAGGTGGGAAAACCGACTGTGACCCTGAAAAAAAAGGTTGTCTATGTGGTGAATGTCCAGTTCAGGGCGAATATGGATTGGTAGATTTCTACTACTGTGCTGAGGGTGCTGCTAAAAAGTGAGGCTTGAAAAATAATTTTCAAGTTACCCTAAAAAAGGGTTGTTAATATGTTCAAATGACCAAATACCATTGAACTTCTATTTTTATATTTTTTGATTTTTTTTGAATTTCTTAATCTAATTTAATTACAAATAAAATTTCAATATGAAAGATTTCAACCACTTTTTTTATAGATCACAAAAATCATACCCCAAACTTTATATAGTACTAAAAGATAATATCGACTAGTCGATATCGAGAACTTGATATTGTTGTTGTACTTAGTTGAACATAAGAAATATTAAAGTTTCTACTCAATATCAAATTAAAAAGTATTATATCGACTTAGAGGCACTGATGCAATATGTGGGATAGAAAAAGCTGGTGGGATAAAGAAAGCTGGAAAAATTATCACAGAGAATTTCATGAAAGATTAGAACAGTTCGGCAGACTTGGAAGACTGA
This sequence comes from Methanobacterium paludis, assembly GCF_000214725.1. Classification (NCBI taxonomy): domain Archaea; kingdom Methanobacteriati; phylum Methanobacteriota; class Methanobacteria; order Methanobacteriales; family Methanobacteriaceae; genus Methanobacterium; species Methanobacterium paludis. Next base: position 2,340,233 of record NC_015574.1, read on the forward strand.
GGATATGGATAATTTACGTCTTGAGCGATGACCCAAAAAACGGTGTGGAGATCATGGATGCCATTGAAAAGATGCACAAAGCATTTCATAATATGAATCCCAAAGGCCACAAACACCATGCCCACCATGAACATGGAAAAGACCATAGTTCGTGGAGGCCTTCTCCAGGATCTATATATCCAATGCTCAGTAAGATGGTAGAAGAAGATTTGATAAGCAAAATGGAAGATGGACGGTACAAACTCACTTTAAAAGGGCAAACTACCGCTGACAAATTACTTATGCATTTCCCTGCCTATGGAAGTACTGATCAGGACAAATTAGAGAATGTCCTAACAGAAATCAATGGTTACATCTCTTATCTGGAAGATATCGAGAAAGAGAAACTGGTTCCCCACCAAGCAAAAATAGAATTACTGAGCGAAAGGCTCAAAAAAATAGGAGAATCACTCAAAAAAGAGTAGTTTAAGATTTGATTAGATCGTTTCACAGGGCCTAAATTTTCATTCACCTGGATAAACCCCTCAAAACAACGTTCTATACTTTATTTCTTTGTTTTTGGATTAATTAGCCATAGTTAGCTACGGCTATCTCCATAAACATGGATCATCCATCTAAATTAGGAGAAAAAAATGACAGAATACGCCATAGAGGTAGAAAACCTCACTAAAAAATTTGGAGATTTCACAGCAGTGGATGATTTATCGCTGAATGTGAAAAATAATGAAATATTTGGATTTTTAGGTCCAAATGGTGCAGGTAAAAGTACCACAATAAGAATGCTCTGCACCCTTGCCCAGCCCACATCCGGCTCTGCTAAAGTCGCAGGTTACGACCTCACCAAGGACCCTGCAAAGGTTCGCGAAAACATCGGACTGGTGGCAGAAAAGATGATCATGTACGACAGACTTACTGCAGCCGAAAACCTTCGATTTTTTGGAAAACTCTACGCAATGCCCAAGAAGAAACTCGAAGAAAGGATCGACGAGCTTCTTGAGCTGGTTAACATGCAGGAATGGAAAAATACACAGATCAACAAGTTTTCAACCGGTATGAAACAGAGAATCAATGTTATAAGGGCACTGCTCCCTGAACCAAAAATACTCTTCATGGACGAGCCAACACTGGGCCTTGACCCCCAGACAACGTTTTCAATAAGGGACATTACACGGGATATCAACCAAAGTGGAGTTACAGTTATATTAACAACACACGCCATGGCAGAGGCAGAGGCACTAAGCGATCGTGTGGCAATCATCGATCACGGCAAGATTGCAGCTCTTGACACGCCTCAAAACCTTAAAAAATCCATATCCCACGGTGACAAAGCCATTTTCAGTGCGAAGATTATGAATCTGACATCAGGAATGGTTGAGAAGATCAGGTCACTTGACGTTGTAACAGCCGTTGCACAGCAGGACGATTACGATCTGAAAATTAGTGCAGAAGGTAAAGACTCTCTTAACCAGATAATTGACGCTATCAGATCTGAAGGTGGCAATATAGTTTCTATAACCAACAATAGTGAGTCTACACTAGAAGATGTTTTCCTGGCAGTCACAGGTAAAGAAATGCGTGACCAGGCAAATGAAAAACCTGCAGCAGTGCACCATGGGCATGGGCATGCTCCTCAATCGAGGGTGAGGTGATACAATGGATGCAGTGAAAATGTTAAAAGATAGTTATCATATAATGGTCAAAGACCTGATCGAACTCAAGCGCAACCGCATGTCCCTGGCAGCCATGTTTATCATGCCTTTAGTGTTTCTGGGAATGTTCGGTTTCATCTTCCCCAGTGGTAACACACAGCAGAACATGCCAGTCGGACTGGTCGATCTCGACCAGGGTCAGGGAAGTGCAGAATTCATAACACAGCTTGAAACCCTGAATAAAAATGCCAGTTATATGAAATTCGAGAATTTTTCAAGTGTTGATGCTGCCAAGACAGAGATCAACAAGGGAAAATTAGACGGAACGTTCATCATACCGCAAGGCTTTTCTTATAACCTGACGCATGGACAATCTGCCAACGTCATAATCTATGTGGATAACAGCAACCCGCAGATAGCCACATCAATAGAAGGAGTAGCATCCAGCACAATAAGTGGACTGAATGGTATAAAAGCTGAAACTAATGTTTTACAGATGGGTAAAGCAACAAATCAGGTTGTCAATCCCCAAGCAGTGGTATTCCCTTACACACCGAATGTTCAAACCACAATCCCCGGACAAACAAACTATTTCAATTTCCTGGCTCCGGGACTGATGATTATGATTGTGATGATGGCTGTTATGACCGGTATCCCAGAAGCCATCTCCAAGGAGAAGGAAATTGGAACCTTTGATGGTATGTTATCTGCACCAATCAGCCAAATGTCCATAATACTTGGTAAAACCGCAGCGCTGTGTACCCGGGGTTTAATCCAATGTGTGATGATACTCATACTGGCTATGGTCCTCTTTGGCGTCACAATTCAGGGAAATCTTCTGCTAGCATTCTTCATGCTTATCCTTGGTATATTCAGCTTCACAGGCCTCGGAATCATGGCCATATCGATGGCCAGCGATCAGGCGTCGGGATCCATGATCATGAACCTATTAATGATTCCTATGATGTTCCTTGGGGGTATATTCTATCCGATCCAGCAGATGCCATGGTTCATGCAGGATATCTCAAAGCTAATACCATTGACCTATGCTGCAGATGCCATGCGTAAGATAATGCTCCTAAATGCCAATGTTGGGGATGTTTTCACCCAGATAATTATACTTCTGGCTTTCGGAGTTGTTACAATGGCCATAGCCCTGCCATTATTTAGAAGATCAATGACCCGGTAAACTGGAACTTAGTTAAATAAGTGGGTTTAAAAGACTTTTTAAATCTTTTTTATTTTTTTATTTTTTAAAAACTCCAATAATAAATTTAAGATTTTTAATTTTTAGAGTTTTTATTTAATTGAATCAAATTTTATAATTCTAGTACTATTTTTCTATTCATTTAATTAGAAGAACCCCAAATATAACAAAGTTATAATGAGAAACTATTTATTTTATTGATAGTTACTATCATTAAATGAAAGGTGAATTATAAACGTAAAAAAAGAGATGATCTAATGTCTCCTGAGAAAGAAAATTGTGATGTAAACGTTGAAGAAATATTCCTGAAGATTGAAGCGTACTTTGGCTTTGTTCCAAAGATATTCCAGGTTTTAGCTGAGAATCCTCAGGCTTTAAAGGCTTATTTTGAAAAATCAGAGGTACTGATGATGGACGAATCCCTACCGCCTCTGACCAAAGAATTCGTTTCAATAGGGGCTGCCTCTGCACTGGGAGCTGAACACTGCCTTGCCACCCATCTTGAAGTTGCAAAAGAGTTAGGGGCTAAAAACGAGCAGTTACTCCTTGCAATAATGATGGGATCATTTATAGCAGAGACCAAAGCTCTGGCCACATCATTGAGAGTTTATGAAGACTTCAAGAGTTAAAATTTCTATTTATTTATTCTTTTTTTATCAAATCTTGACCAAATAAATGAGGAAAATGCATAAAAGTTATTCATAAGAAAATATTTATTTATAATAATCTATATTTTAATAAAATGATAACTGTACCCAGAACATGGCTGTCTCTTGAGGATCAGATAAGACCAACTCAAGGTCGAAAAGTACATTTGATTGTGGATGTACTAACCAACGAGAACGTGCTGAAAATACCTTTTCCAATGGAAAAACGGGTGAAAATTCTGAAGCTTGTAATAAACGGCGTGAATCTTGGCCGTGAACTTACCTACACTGAAGATAAAAACTCATTTTTAATAGATCTTGGAGATTTAGAAAATTGGACATCCACTAAAAACTCCTCTGGATTAACCCATGCAAAACTGGATTTTAACTTTATAACCACCGATCCCAACGTAAAACTGTCACATATGGATCTGGGCTATGAAACCTTCATTGAAGTGGACGGCTATAAACTGGATGGTGGATCTTTTACACTGCCTAGGGGTCTGGAAATTAGTAAAGGGCACGTGGAAATTGAAACCTTCCTGAAGTGTGGGAAAATAGAGAAAAAATTTAAACAAACCGTTAAATCAGATTACGTTGAGGTTAATGAAAAGAGAAGAAGTTATAAATTTTTGGTTAAAACTGAATTTAAAGATATTGTAAACTATGAAAAATGTGAAATCAAATTCCGGGTCTCATACAGGGTTGTTAACGAAAGAAAATATTTCATAATCCCCCTGGTGTCTTTTGCATTACTTATAGTTGCAATAACCAGATTTAATGCGCTCCTTTCTGGTTCAGGCGAATTCAACATCGAGTACCTGGCAGCCGCAGTTGCAATCCTGGGCATCACACTGAACTTCATGAATGAAGGTTATGAACTGCCCTTAAGGAAGTTAATATTTATATCCGTCCTACTCTTGATAGTTGAAGTGTCCCTTGAGCTTATATTACTACCATATGGTAATTAATTGGATAAAAAGCTGAAAAATGCAAATGGGAGATACTATTTATCCCACTCATCAATTAATCCTAATTTTTTTATTATCCATAGATCCAAACAGTTTTTATTATTCATATCTCAAAGCAGGTAAAATATCCTTTTTACATTCATAAAATGCCGGATAAAGGGCTATGACCATGCTTAAAACTGTTGTTAATGCAAGAACCATTACAGGCAACCACCATGGCACCAAAATAAAAATCTGATCAAACTTTATTATTCCTGAAACAAAGACTATTCCAAGCACTCCCACAGTTGTACCGATTAAACCACCGATTAAACCAAGCAACCCTGCCTCCAGAATTGTGCTGAAGATTATTTGATTTTCTGTGAAACCCATAACCTTCAATAAAGCTATTTCTCTTCTTCTTTCCAGTAGATTAATATTCATAGTATTCAAAATACCCAACAACCCTACAAGAAGTATTATACTTGCTATAAAATCTAGAAAGTAGATCAGATTCATTAAAATATTCTTTATCCCGCCCACAAATTCTGAGTTGGTGAAACTCGTTCCCAAAACAGAGTTTATGTAATCCTTTGTAGAAGACAATAGACTAGCAATACCGGTTTTACTTTGATCCTGGCTGTCTGAGAATACATCTCCTGTTACATTTTGAACTTGTTTTAAAGCACTGTTAATCCCCAGTCCCGAACTTAGAAGAATTGTCAGGACTAGCACTCCAAAAGATATTCTCAAAACTGTTGAGATGTTTCTCCATTTATTTCTGTGCAGATTTTTGTATGAGAGACTGTAAATGTCCATTCCATTCACATTTCCTATTTTAAATGAAATTTTTGTAGAGTTTAACAGGATTATTATTAACTGCCCATTTTTTCTAGATATACAAAAATTTAATTTCCGTTAATAAAAATTTTTGTTTGAGAGGGCACTGAGTAAAAAATATATTAAAACTAAAATATTGTAGTAGGATAATAAAAGCAGAATTTCAGGAGAAATAGTAAACTGTTCTGAAAGATAGTTTAGTCCCAAAAGAAAAGTAGTTTAAGTTGATCATACAGATTTTTTGTATCATCTGAAAAATAGGGGTTTATGGCATGCCGAGAGTAACCCACATTCTGTTCTAGCAGCATTCATCTCTGCGAGCTACCTCTGCTTCATACAGGATTCATTAGCAGCATTTGCCCTTGCATCCCGTGGAATGGCCGTTTCACCGTTCCTTCTGACGTCCTCAGCATTTGCATCATTTTCATTCATCAGAAGACGTGTCGTTTCTGCTCCAGTGTCATGCTTCTCAGCACGTGCTTTATAGCACCACGGTTCTGTACGATGTGTGGAGTTTCCTCAGTTTACGAAAAACCGGTAGCTGCCCTTCGGCTTGCCATTAAAAATCAAAAAGTAAAAATAGCGGGGCCTAGATTTGAACTAGGGCTCTCGGGGTTATGAGCCCCGCGGGATTACCAGACTACCCCACCCCGCTGTAAGACAATGTTTAGCTTTCAGAGTATATAAAGCTTTGCATTAGTATTTTATTACCCTTTCTGCTTAAATCGCGGTTCAATTTCAACTTTTTAATAATTTTATAAAATTAAACCGCCTTAAAACTAAATATAAACTAGATAATCATTATTTTTTAAAAAGATCTTGCTGTAAAATATACCAATTGCTAAATTCATCATCAAAGATCCTACCCCTTTTTAACCAGTTCTTTGGCTTCTTTGTCCAGGAAATAACCCACAACCGTTCTTATGGATACAATAACTGCCAAAATTATAACATCATTCAATGTGGGTTGAAGTATGGTCTTTATAAGGTCTGCTGCTATGAAAAATTCAAGCGCGAGAACTATTTTGGAGGTGAAATCCGTCCTGATGTCACTGTAATCCGAAGACCTGTACTTTATCTCAGTGACCAGGAGACTAATTACAGATCTTATTCCCCCATAGAAAATCAGAGCCACACCTACACTTGAAAAAAAATAGGATATGTAAATAAAAATTTGTAAATACATTTTAAAATAATGAATTAATTGATGAATTTAAATCTTTCATTGGTTAAAGGATATTTTTATTTTTTCGTCTTCTTTAATTCTTCAGGATTTTCCAGTTTTTCAAGCCTTTCTTCGATTTTTTTGATTTTTTTGTTTGTGGAACCTCTGTACTCGTTGAACCTGCCTTCAAGTTCACCTATGTCCCTTGAAGTTTTGGTGTACCTCTTTTCAATGTCTAACAGATCCTTTTTGGTTGCAAGTTCCCAGTCTTTTATAAGTTGGTCGCTTTTATCATCCAAAAATGCCTCTATCTTCGTTGAAAAAACATCTGTAGAAATGGGAACCTCTTTAACTTTACCCCTTATCTTCTCACTCATGCCGTACATCTTTTCACTCATTCCAGCCATTTTCCCACCTTCCATTGTGGCTTTTTCACCTATTCCAGAAATTTGAGTCTTTGCCCTTGAAAAGGAAGAGCTCCTAACATCCTGCATGTAATAGTAAAGCAATACAACAATTGCACCGGCCAGTACAAGTATTGCAAATAACTCTAAGGCTTCCATGATCTAGTCCCCTCCTTTAACATTCTTGGTCTTCTTTTCAAGTTCTGTTTCCTTTTTTTCGATATCTCCTAAGAGTTTTTGAAGTTTGGCGTACTCTGTTTTTGCTTCAAGGCGGGTTACCCTTTCACTTATTTCACTGTGAAGGTATCCGGATTTTTGCATGAGATCCGATGTGTTTCCCCTTATTTGAGATAGTCTTTCTTGTTGATCCTTTGGTAGAATCACGTTACTCATCACGCGTTTGGATTCCAGATCTCGTTCAACTAGTTCTATTTTCTTAAGTTCGGCCTGTTTTGCCAAGAATTCAACGTTGCTTTGGGCTTCTCTTACCCTTCTCCACTGCATAAATGCAATTATAACTCCTACAATCACAATTACAGCAATAATTATCCAGAAAACATTTTGTGGAATCGTGTCCATATTACTCCCCCTTTATTATTTATCAAAACTTCTTAATAAGTATAATTATCTAAAATCGTTTTTCATATGTTCCATCCCATTTAATAAGATATGGATAAACAAATCATGGTTCCACTGGTTATACATCCTTTTTCCTTCTCAGTTGCAAGATGGAAATAAATCACCATGTATAAATTGTGGTTTTTATATACCATAATTGTTTATAATATTATTTTAAATTTATCAATCAGTGAAGGTTTTGAATGATTTTTAGCATTCTTTTGAACGAAATAAAAATCCAAAACAGGATATTTAATTAAATTATTTAAATGGACTTTAATAAGTGATTGTATGATTGAAATGTACGAAAAAGCGGGAAAAATTGTATCAAAAGTTAGAGGAATGGCTGTAGATTACATAGAAGAAGATATGAAGGTATTAGACCTTGTTAAGTTTGTTGAAGGTAATATAACAGAACTTGGAGGGGCAATAGCTTTCCCATGCAACGTTTCAATAAACGAGATCACCGCCCATTACACATCACCTGAAGGAGATGAAACACGATTTAAAAAAGGGGATCTTGTTAAAATTGACCTTGGTGCCCATGTGGACGGTTACATTGCAGATTCTGCCATCAGTGTTCTGGTTGGAATGGATGAAGGGGATTCCCTAGAAAATAGCACCTCCGAAGAAGTTGATCTGCACTTTAAAATGATTGAAACAGCTCAAGAAGCCCTTGGAAATGCCATAAGTACCGTGAGGGATGGTGTAGAAATAGGTAAAATTGGAACAGTAATTGAGGAAACAATAAACAATAAAGGGTTGCAATCTGTATCAAACCTTACAGGCCACAGCATGGATCAGTGGATACTCCACGCAGGAATTTCAGTTCCCAATGTCAGGGAAAAAAATGATCATAAAATCGAAGAGGGAGACGTTCTTGCAATAGAACCCTTCGTGACCAATGGTGTGGGTCGTGTGGGAGATATGAAAGATGCTTACATCTTTAAATTTCTGCGTGACAGGCCGCTGCGTATGCATCAAGCCAGAAAACTCCTTGATACCATTGAAGAGGATTACAGGAATTTGCCATTTGCAGGGAGATGGATTATGGAACGTTTCAACGGTAACAAGAACAGGTTAGCCATGAGAAAGCTTATATCCTCAAGGGCAATTTATCCTTACCATGTTCTCAAGGAAAAAAGCGATGCATGGGTTGCTCAGGCAGAGCACACTGTTATAGTTGAAGCTGATGGATGTAAGGTTATAACTGAGTGATTTTAAGGGTCTGCTTGTTCTAACCTATTTTTAAGTTTTATTTTTAAAATCTTTAAATTTTAGGTAGCTTTAGAACAGTTTTGATTATATACCAATTTAAGGGAAGCCTTTCTGACTTCCTTTAATTCACATTTAATGATGAGTGGATATATTATTCTAATTTTTAAATTCTACATATTCCACAATAGTACCATCTAAGTGTTTTAAAGTCATATTTATTCCAGTAGGGACTTCTTTTAATCTCTAATAACCACAGCACCGTTATTTAACAAGAAGTCTGATTCAATTATAGAATCTACTAAAAACGTAGCTTTTGTGTCTTTAAGTTGTAATGCTTCATCAGAACCACATAAAAGTAATATATTCCCCACTTGTGCCAGTTCCAAGTTCATTTCAGTATAGTTAACTCTCAAGCTACATTTCTCATTGAGTACTTCTCATAAAATTCAACTGCCTCATTCATTTCATGAACATAGAATCGACTTAAAATTTTATTTACTTTCATTATCATCACTCCACAACTATATATTCTAATTTACATTTATTTTACAAATTTTTCTATTCAGATGTTTAAATGTTAATTATAACATGTAATCTCAAGAAGTATACAATTAAACCATTAAACCGTTAGCTTTCTCTTTAAAAACAGTTATATTTGATAATTACGGGTAAATCCAGCATGATCTAATTCATGGAAAAAAATCTTCTTAATTAATGAATCCACTAAAATTCTTAATTAATGGATTTTAAAATTTATTTCATTTAATCGGTTTTTAGTTACGTTTTTATGATCTTTTAAATTCTCTTAAATTCTTATAAAACATCAAAAAAGAAGTTAATTCCTTAACAAATCCCTTAATTGGATAAGTTATTTGATAATTGATGAAAACTGGATAACAATAAAAAAAAACTAAAAAAAACTAAAAAATCCATTCAAAGCAAAAGGAGTAGTATAAAGGGATACTCATCCCATTTATACCGTTGAATGCTTTATTTAATCTATACTTTATTTAGATGTTTGCTAATGGGTCTTCTTTCTCGCTGCTTGCTTTGTAAGGTATTGGTAAGCCCATGGCTTTTTTCTCATCAATAACTTTCATTGCTTTCTCTTTTTTCTGAGTTGCGAGTTTTGTTAACATTTCAAGACCGAATTTGCCTTCGTTAACTGGTTTAGTCTCAATGACACCAGCATCGACAGCTGCTTTAAATATGGTTTCACCTGTACCAGTTCTGGTGAGGACTGTTGACCATCCATCTGGTGAGCCAACTGAACCAGTTGATACATCTGCTAATTCTGCAACGTAGTCGAGGCAGACTTTGCATCCGTTCTGTTCGTAGCCGTGGGTTTCTTTGAGTGGGAGAGCTATTACGTCATCAGCAGTGTGTATGAAGAATTTTCCTTTACCGATGTCCATTTTCTCAACGAGTTCTGGGCTAACTCCTGCTTTCTCTGATATAAATGTTTTGAGTGATTCGTATGGGAAGTTTTCCATACAGAATATACCAGTGAGGAGTGCTATTTTGTCTGCAAGGAATCTCACACCAAATGGATATGACTGCATTTTCCTTATACCCATGGTCTGGCATGGTATTGCGACTGTACCGACTTTTTCAAGACCGTACTGTCTTACAGCCTGTTTAAGCATCCAAACGTTTGGTGAGAATGTGTATTTGGTTCCTGCTGCAGCAAGTATCTCATCTGAACTCATTGCTACTTTTGGTTCAGGTTTCCAGAAGTCTTCTCCTGGTCCTGCTACCACTGCACCATCTATGATTTTTTCATCGAGGGCGTAGCAGAAGAGAGCAGATACTATTCCTCCGTCCTGTGCGATCTTCTGGATCTGTTTGTCAGTTGATCTTGCAGTAACAACTTCTTTGTATGTTCCTAATACCATTTTCTCATCCTCCTATAACCCTAAATCCTTATTAATCCTTTCTGCTGGCCACCAGCTTCTTGGACACTGGATGTAGCATATACCACATTTGACACAACGGTCACAGTTGACTTCTGGTCTACCGTTGGTCATGGTTATAGCACGAGTCTGACATGCCATTGCACAAGTTCCGCAACCTATACATAAGGATTGGTTCACAACTTTTTTCTGCAGGTCGCATCCACATGCTTCTGTGTAACCTACAAGATCCATCATTGGCTGTAGGTAATCCATGTCACCGTTAATTACAGCAACAACTGTTTTTGCAATTATTTCTGGTGATGGTGGGCATCCTGGTATTGCACAATCCACTTTTATAAGGTCTGCGATTGGCACAAATGACTCATGTGATGGCTGTGCTTGCTGTCCTCCCCTTGAATAACGAGTGAAACATCCTGTTGCAGCACATGAACCAAAAGCTACTACTAAGCCTGCTTTTTCCCTTACTTCCATAAGTTCATGTATACTGTGTTCATCCTGCAGACAGACAGACCCTTCAACAAGTGCAAGATCCATTTCTGGCATCTCCCATACATCCGCCAATGTTTGTCCGTAGACTATTTCCACCATATCGGTGAGTAATTCAGCGAGAATGTCATAGTTCTCAGTTAATGACATGACGTCTCCGGTACATCCTGAAAGGTGGATGTATCCGATTCGTGGTCTAGTTTTTTCTTCTTCAGCCACTTTTTCAACCTCCTGTTTTGAAGCTACCTCTTCCGGTTTGGCCTCCATTCCTAAAAATTGTTTTATTCGGGCTAACATTTTAAATTAAACCCCTATTTCTTTTAAAATCATGTTTATGGCCTCGGGAATGGCATTTTCCACACTTTTTGTTAAACCTAATTCAACATCAGGGGCAGAGATTGTTTCTGGTTGGCATCCTATTACCATGACTTCATATGTTTTGCTGAGGTCATGTAAAGGCTGGCTTACAGGCCATGAATGTACATTTTCATATGAACCCTCTGGTAGTTCATCAACGTCAAATATTCTTAGTGTTCCAGGTTCGGCTCCAAACTGTACAATATCCACTATTATAAGTTTTTTCCAGCATTCTTGAGGAAGTGTGAATATGAAATGTGGACCTCCCGTTCCTGCGTCTATAAGCATTGTGTTCTCTGGTAAACGGTGTTCGTGTTCTTCTGATTCTTCTAAGGCTTTTATAACTGCTGGTCCAAATCCATCATCTTTAAACAAGATGTTTCCACAGCCAATAACTAATATCTCTGCATCGTATGGCATGTTCTCCCCTTAAATCCTGACCATTTCGTTCCTTAGAACGCTCCTGTCTTCATCATCTACCACTATAACGTGGGTTGCGCAGGATAAACATGGATCGTATGCTCTTATTACATGTGGACCAAACTCATGATGGAATCCTTCAGTTGCAGGTCCCATTGTTGGAATGTTCCAGGTTGTTGGTACTAAAGCGCTGTAATAACCAATTTTACCTTCAGGTGTGACTGTTGCCATGTGCACGTCCATACCACGAGGACCTTCTATAGCACCTACTCCCAGTTTGCCTGTTCCTCTAACATCAAAGTCTGCCCTTACTGGTGCTGATGTATCAAGTTCTGCGAGTATGTCTATTGCTTTTGACAGGTTTATTTTCATTTCCATTGCTCTAGCAACGTGCTGTGCAACAACACCTTGTCCTTTGAAACCGTGGAATACGGATGCCCTTGCCCTTGGACCCACTTCTACATTTACGCCGTCGTAGAGTGGTATGGTTGAGCATGCTCTTTTACCAACTTCTGGGTCTTCATACCAGCTTTCTGGCATTATTTCTGTGAACCTATCAAGATCAAATTTGGTTCTGTCACCGTAAGTCTGGTGTGTAGCTAAGGTTGGTTGATTGTGGACACCAAGACCTTCAGGTAATCCTTTGTCAGCAACTAAACCCACTATAAGATCAACATGTGCGTCTACTTTTGGTTTTAATGCTTTTAGTCTTGCGTATAATCTCTTTCTTGCTACTTCACTTATGTTTTGGGCCATTCCACCGATCCTAACATCAGATGGGTGAATACCTTCACCAGCAACAGTGTCAACAACTTGTTGTACTGTTTTCCTTATTTCTGAAACTGATTTCACAGCGGTTGCAAAGAGATCTTCTGGAACAAAATCAGCTGCTATGAGGAAGTGGTGAATAGCGTGACTATTAATGGTGTGTGCTGCTAGTGTAAGCTCCCTTAACTGTCTACCTGCTTTTGGCACCTCTATATTTAGAGAGTCATCTATAGCTTCTACAGATGCTAATGTGTGAGGTATTGGACAAACACCACAGATTCTCTGTACCATTACTGGTGCAGTTTCTGGGACTTTGCCCGTAACCATTTTTTCTAGTCCCCTCACTGGAGTTATACTAAAGTATCGACCTTTAGTTACAATTCCTTCATCATCGACGTCCATACGCAGTTCTGCGTGACCTTCCTGTCGTGATGTAGGCGAGATAACAATAGTTTCGCTCAAATGTATCACCTCTTGTTTTTAATATCTAATGAACATCGATTTCTCTATTAATATACTATAATATTATAAGCTTTTCTTTAAAGTGTAAACTGAAAATTATATATATAATAAAAAACTAAAATGGTAACTTCGTCCTTAAATTGTGAAGAATCATAATCTAAGATCATATTGATTAGTAAATCATATGCATTTTTAAAAATTCTTGCATGGCAAATTTGTTCCATGGCAAATTTTATAAGTTATTTTCACAATACATTGTAAAAGATTAAGGTTAATGAAAAGTATAAATGTAAATACCAATTATACAATTAAATCTTAATATGAAATTAGATAAAGACAATTGAACATGATAACTATTGTATAAATGTTAAAACCTATTAAGTTAGAGGTGAGCTAATGATAGACACAAAAATCTTGCTATCTGTTGTGATAGTACTTTTAATAGGTGTTGCTGCAGCAGGTTATCAAATTAACAACAACAAAAATATCAGCAGCTTATGGCAGCCTAGCGCTGCTACTACTGGTACCACCACTACGCAGAGTCAAGATACAAGTCAAGGATCTTCATCTTCCGGGTTAAGTTCATCTTCCGGACAGGGACAGACTACTGGAACAGAAGTTTATTCATCCTCTGGAACGAGCAAAACTGGAGGTAGTACTGTGATATCAGCCAGTGCAGCTAAAACAGCAGCAAAACAGTATATAGGCCAAGAAGGCGTAACCGTAGGTACTGCGACATTGTCCTCAGATAAGAAGTATTATATTGTGACACTTGTTCAAAATGGTAAATCAGCTGGTTACATAATGTTAAACTCTACAACTGGCGCATTTGTTGAAGGAGCCGGAGACAACGCATAAAAGTGGATGGTTAAAATGGTTGAGACAGAAGTCGAATGCTGTAGAATAATCTCAGAAGATGTAGAAGATGCAGTGGTCCTTGAAGGATCACCTGAATTAGGCCTTATAGGAAATATCATAGGATGGCTCCTTGTTGAAGAGCTCAATATGAAACAAATAGGACATATAGATTCAAGGGATTTTCCTCCAATTGCAGTTCTCTACAAAGGAATGGCACTAAATCCCTTCAGGATATACAGCTCAGATGGAATAGTTTTATTCCTATCAGACTTCCCAATCCCACCAACCATTACCTATGATATGGCCAACGTGATCGTTGACTGGATGGACATAAACAATAGCAAAGAACTTATAACTTTCAACAGCATTGTTGTGGGTCAAAAAACCAACGGTGTTACAGGTGCTGCAAATTCAAAGGATGGTTTAAAAAGATTGGAAGATATTGAAGTACCAATTTTACCCTTTGGAAATGTTAATGGACTATCAGGCACCCTTCTCACAAGAACTACCACAAAAAATATTCAAGCCTCATGTCTCTTTGCAGAGGTCTTGAATCAGTACCCAGATCCAAGAGCAGCAGCAAGTGTAGTGAATGTTTTAAATAGGATGTTGAATATAGATGTGAATGCGGAGCCACTTATAAAAGAAGCAGAAGAAATAGAAGCAAGACTCAAAGAACTTGCAAAGCACGTTCAAGGTGAAGCAGAGTCTCCAATATACATGTAATTATCATTTGGGCCCGTAGCCTAGTTGGATAGGGCGTCGGACTTCTAATCCGAAGGTCCCGGGTTCAAATCCCGGCGGGTCCGTTAAATATAAACTTCTTTTAGAAACATTGAAATATGAGATAGAGTTATCTAGAATTACGATGGGGATTAATTAAAATCAAATACTTAAAAATAAATCCCTAAATCTTTAGGGCCCGTAGCCTAGTCTGGACAGGGCATCAGACTCCTAATCTGAAGGTCCGGGGTTCAAATCCCCGCGGGTCCGTTTATCTATTTTAAGAATTTCTATTAAACTTTTTTAGACGTTGATCATTGATCTAACTTGTTTGTTTTAGACCATTTTTATAACTAATGAATTGTTTTTTAATAATAATCTAAGTTAAAAATTTAGAGTTATACAAATTAGTTATAGAAATTATAATTAAATAGAACGTCCATTTTTACGAATCTAAACGAACAAACTAATTAATCAATCAGTCAATCATGTATTAAATTTCCATGAAGTTAACAGGTATTGAAAATCCAAGTATTGAAATAAAAAAATAATGAAAAATAGCATTTATTCTGAATAAAACTTAATCTTAAATCTATTAATCTATAGCGTCCCTATTGATTAATTGTGTCATTAATGAGACTAAGATCATTCCTATTATAATGACCATTGCAATTGTTATAGCATAATCCATCTTCACACCAACTCATTGTTTTTTTTAGTTTTCTTATAAAAAGTAATCTTTCATACTTTATAATGTTTTTCATAAGTCAATAAACGTTATGAAACTAGTTTTTCTGGGCGCTTCAACATCCATATTCTTTAAATTCATGTTAGATCCTTCTTTCATACTTTCCATAAATTTTATGATTCCATTTATGCCGTCTGCGAAGTTAAGAAATTCATCAGCCCCAATAATAACTACAAATTCGTTATTATCAAACATTTCAGGATCTTTGGGTAATATAACCAGTTTATCTTCATTATTGTCAGTTTTTCTACATATACCAACACTAGCTTTGAGATTCACTTAACCACCCTCTTTTCAATATTTCTATGGTTCCCCATTTAAATATGATGTGGAGCTTTTTCATAGTTAAAATGATCAATCAAAACATCATATATCTTTAAAGAAGGCCCTTTTGAATTAACCCCGGGAAAAGAATAACCCAATTGAGAAAAAAAGATTCATTCAATAATCTTAGATATGTAAGCAATTAAATAAAACTCAGATTAATAAAAAAAAGAATATTAAAGGTATATTAAATGTAGTTGTCGAGCGTATTGTGTTCCAGCATTATCTCACCGTATTTTCCGCCACCGCCAGATTCAATGTGGAGAGTACCCGTCCTGAAGGCATTTATAACTATTTTAAGCTTTGGATCCACCTCTTCGATCTCCTCAAGTGGTGCGTGGATAAGCACGTTTATCTCGTTTCCAAATTTATGAACCATCTCCTTCCAGATCTTCTGCACGAACACCGTTGTAACACCTTTACTGTAAGTTAAACTAATTATTTCTGCAAGGGGGAGTATGTGAATGTAAGGAGGTCTGTGTTGTGGATGGTGAGGCTTTTTCCATTTGGAAAGCTCGTATATCCTGTAATCAACACCTTTTTTTATTTTGCCACCACAGGGACAGCGCCAGTTCATTTTTATGGCATCCTCAATTTCGTATTTTTTATAACATTTGGAGCATGCAGTTTTATGATATTTACCAAGACGGGGGTCAAAGCCGTAGTTGGAGTGTATCTTCTTGTTCAGAATTGAATGTTTGATACCATCGAATGATAATTCTTTAAGTTCCATCTTATTAAATTCACGACCAAGTCTGTGCGGCCAAGCAGAATGGGCGTCTGAGTTAGTTAAGAAGGGTATGTCTTGAAGTTCCTCAATCATATCTGCCATGTCTGTGTCAGCTGAAAGTCCAAGTTCAAGAAAATCCGGTTTTTTTCCATAGCAATCACATACACTGTCGTATGCCTTGTAGATGCTTGTCCAAGGCGTGAAAGCATGGGCTGGACCTATAATGCAGCCCTGATCATGGGCTAACTCCATTATCTCATCACCTTTCATTCTAACACGGGGTCTGCCGTCTGCATCCATGTTTCCCTTGAGTTTTCCACGCAAATTGTAGGCAGATTCAAGGGATGGGAATATTATAACATGGTGCACTCGTTTCATATCCTCAACTTCGGTTGTTAAAATAAACTTAGACTCTAAATTCCCTTTTTCCTCTATGTTTTGTGATACCTCCTTTGTTTCCTCCTTTGATCCCTCTTCTGGATCAGTTAATCCATCTTTTAAAGAGAATATTCCATCAGATGTCTCTTCTGTAGTTTCCTCTATGATCTGGAGCCATTTGCCATGGAGTGCATCACCTGTACCCACAAGATCTAATCCTTTAAGCTTTGCTTGAGGTGCAATGGTGATTGGGGACATGTTTTTAGAGGTTGCCATGGAGTATTTGCCGTGAATATGAAAGTCCGCGTTTATTATCATGTTTATACCTGTACCTTTTGAATGAAGTATTGACAAGAGTTAAATAAGAACTTAATTTTCAGTTGATAAACAATTTTAGTACATTTTAATCAAGTTCTAAACTTCTTTTCAACCTTAATTCTTTTATAATTTTTCAAAATTATCTGAAATCAAAAACATTTAAGATTACAATTAAAAATTGAGAATAAGACTTGTTTGAGAATAAGATTTGTACTAAATTTTAATACATTGTTTAAACCAAAAAACCCGGGAATTAATTTTTTAAATCTAGGATTTTTTAATAAATAGATTAAAAAAAGGAATTAACAAAAATGAGGGAACAAGGGAGTATTAAAAAGATTATTAAAATAATGATTTGATGTAAAAAATAATTTAAAATAGATTCAATTTAAGAATTTAGTAGAAAAAAGTTTAGTAAAAAAAGAATTTAGTAGTGTTCCTTGAGTTAGATCATCCAATGTAACGGAGGTCTTCCTCACCGGGCACAATGTTCATCCTTTCGGATACTTCTTTTTCCATCTGCTGGGCTTTTGATATCATCTTTCGAGTTTCTTCAGCCCTTTCTTCAAGCTTAGCTATGTCGATCTCTATTTTGAGTATTTCAAGTAGTACTGTGAGAACTGCCTTTGAAGCATCGGCATCTATGAAGTAGCCCGGGGTTTCACCCATTAAACACACACCGTTCATTCCTTTGGCCATTCCAAGCCCTAATAAAAGTCCGGATGCACCTATTATTCCGCCATCTGCAGATCTTAAAGTTACTTCATGGTCTTCTAACATTTTTGCCAGTTCTACTGTGGTTGCTGCTCCAAAGACCTTGGGAGTTTCAACTGCCTGTCCTGTTCCAAGACCTCCTAAGGTGTAGATTTCTTTCACACCGTATCCTGAAACAAAATCAATTATCTTTCCACATATTTCGTACTGGCCCTCTGGACTAAGTCCTTGGGTGTTTCCGACAAGTATTATGTAGTCCCTTTCAGTTTCTCCCTGTGATTTGAGGAAGTAAAACTCATTTTTCATGGGTTCGATGGTTCCATCTTCACCTACAAAAACTTGAGGTGGGAATGAAGGTGAGTAAAGCTCTGCAAATTTTTCTGCACCTAATTCATGGATCATGTGCTCTGCAACCAATTTTCCCACATGTCCAAGTCCAGGAAGAGCCTCTATGAATATGGGTTCGGTGAGTTCAACATTCTCTATCATTTTAATGAAAGTCTTATCCATCTAACCAACTCCTTTGCCGCTCTTTAAGAGCTGCTTTTTAAGAATTCGTCTATACTTCCCGTACTTATCCTCCGGAGAATATTTAGGCGGGTAAACAATCCCTACATCTCCTCCGCAGTAGGGACATACATCCTGAAGTGTGTACTCCCTACAGGACATACACCTCTTCATTTTCATTTTCATTCTAATTCACGTTGGAAGTTACCTTCGCCGCCTTCTTCTTCAACAACGTCTATAGCTTGCTGAGCAGCTTCTTTAAGTAGAGTCTCTGCTGTGATGTAGTCAGATGATTTGACCATCAATCGATACCGTGGGGCACCTACACACTGCACTGAAATTCCTTCCTTGTCTATGGCACCAAGTGCTCTTTTTATAACTTCAACACCATCAGGTGCGTAGGAGTGTAAATTAACATAACCAGTTATATGGACTTCAGGTGGGGATATGTTTCTTTTAGCAACTTCTGTAATTGCAACAGCCCATTCTTCACTTAATTTACTCTCTTTAAGAGATTCAACACCCTCTTCTGCTGATATTTCAAATACACCGTAAAGATCTCCAAATTCATCCATAAGGCCGTATCCGACCTCTTCATAGGCTGTTTCCAGATCTTTTCCGAGTTTTTTTGCAGCAAATTCAAGGAGTCTCTCTGCCTTCTGCTCAATCTTCCACTGCTGGATCTTTCTTGTCCTCTGATCTTCCCTTATCCTTTTAAGGGAAACATCAACGTGTCCCTTTTGAGGATTAACACGCAGAACCCTTGCAACGATCTTCTGGTTCTCACGTACGTAGTCCCTTATATTTTTCACCCAACCGGATGATACCTCGGATATATGGATAAATGCTTCTTTATCATCATATTCCTCAAGGCTTGCGAAGGCCCCGTAGTTTAGAACTTTATGAACCGTTCCTACCACCAAATCTCCTTCATCTGGCCATTGTTTTCTCATTCTTACCATTAGAACACCTAATATGTCTAATAAATATTTATTATATATTTATTACATTATTAACCTGATAATAAGGTTATTATATTCAACCTTATAATAAAGGGAATTTAACCCTTAAATCAAGATTAAAGGAACTATTAACAATTCCTTTATCCTGGTTTTTTAGTCGTACTCTAATTAATCGAGTACTTCAATGATCTGAGCCCTTATCTGGGATTTTCCGCCCTGGGATCTTACCAAGGTTTTTCCGCAGATTATACATTTAACGTTGGATGCAGCATGGTCGAAGACTATTTGCTGGTTTCCACAGTCTGTGCATTTAACCCTTAAGAAGTTGCTTTTGTTACTTCTGAATTTTGCCATTTAACCACCCTACATTTTGAATTCTACTTTTCCAGTTCTGAATGAGGATCTTTTTATATGGGTTTTTCCACATTCTTTGCATTTGTATCGTAGATCCAGTTTTTTGATCGGTTTGTTTCTTGATGGAAGCGGCCTTGGGTAACCCCTGTAACCTGCAGTAACACGCCTGAACTGACGTTGACCCCATTTAAGTTCGCTTGCCTTTCTTCTTTTTGATTCAAATACTTCGTGAATGGTATGTTTCTTACAACTTGGACAGTAAGTTCTCCTTTCTTTCGGAATCTTCATATAATCACCTCTTTAACGTAAAAATAAGTCATGTTATATTTGCTTATTTAAACCTACTACAAATTATTAATATTAAACTTGTTATAAAAAGTCTAATCTGTCTAATTTATATTGGACTTATTTATCATTTATTGTTTATTTATATGTTTGGATAGATCTTCCCTTCTTGTTCTTTATCAGGATCCTTGCATTTGGCTCGGGTATGGTGATGACATCCTGGGGAGATACAGGGCCATAAACATTCTTATCAACACCCACAATTGATGGAAGCTCATCAAGCATCATCAAAGTCTCTATTGAACTCTTTTTAGCATGAACAGTTTTCACAGCTTTAACTGGAGATTCATCTACAGATCCAGATGCGGTCACACCAACTGTGGTTACCTCTGAAATTGAACCCTCTGAACCTGAATCTTCTGCACTTTCCTGGCTTTTTGAAGTTTCTTTAACTCCGGAATCTCGTTTTGAAGGTTCAGAACCATATATTTCGTATATTTGATTCTCAAACCCTGCAACAGCTTCATCTTCAAATTTTTTTTCAGACTTAGGTGCTTTGGTGGAAATATCCGATACGGGAATATTGGGTGCAGTTTCGTTTGCGGGTGCAGTTTCGTTTGCGGGTGCAGTTTCGTTTGCAACGGGTTTAGTTGATACAGGTTCAATCTCTACAGTTTTTGATACTGTTTCAGTTGATACTGGTTTATCTGTAATAACTTTATCTGTAATAACCGTTGCTGAGGCTTTTACCGGGGATTCAATCAGATTTCCATGATTCTTCTGAATGTAAGATTTTAAGGGCGCGGTCATGTTCTTCCTGTATTTGATAATGGAATCAACCATTTCAAAATACAGGTTTTCCTCCTCTGAGGTGGAGTTCATTGGAACTGCAATTGGATTTTCCTTAACCCTTCTTTTCTTACCGTTGGATTCTTTGAAGAGCTGATGTCCCCTCTGGACATTCATAACTGCACTGCTTGCTATTTTATGTTCTCTTCGCTCACAGATCTCCTCCACGATTCTCTGAGCGTCCCTAAGAAGATACGATTCAAAAGAGAATGGATTATCATCTATCTTCTTCATGAGCCGGTTAAGGTAGTTGGAAACTTCATCGTAGAAATTATCCCCAATACTGGATAAACCACTTAAACTCCGCTCCTTTTTTTGGATCTCCCTTAATACTTGGAAAAATTCATCCAACCCTATTCCTCACTTTCTATCCTTGGAGCTAAAAGGAATGTTAGCTCACCTTCTTCTGAGACCATTTTTAATGACAAGTTAAGTGGCATATCATTTCCTAATTTTAGTACAGCTGTTTCAGAGAATTTATCTGCTTTCAGCATCTCTTTTATTTTCTCAAGTGAAAAAACCGACTTTGCATTTTCTGTGATTTTCTCACCGTGGAGATACTCAATCTTTGCATCCCCAAACTCTCCTTCTGCAGAGGCAATTAATTTGTCAGCATCCACTATCAAAGCTATTTTGTCAGAAACTATGCTTATGTCCTGTATTGAATCTTTAAGCAGTGAAAATGGTATCTCAAATTCAGTTGGATACTCAAGCTCAGGAGGACTTGGAGCCTCATATTCTATGTCTATAAGCCTTATTTTGAATGTACGCCTTGCTTCATTTTCAAATGTAAGTATGAAGTTCCCTTCGTCAACTGTGAGCTCAACAATATCCTCTGATTTTGCCCTTTTTAGAACCTTCATTAGTTCTTCGGTGTCAACGTTGATCTTGAGGGGTTCATCGCACTGGTACACATCAAAAAGTGCTGATTTGAATTCAAGGTGCACAAATGTGATGTGAGACCTGTCAAGTGCGTCTAACCTTAATCCATCGCTGTCTGCCTTCATCTGAACTTCGTCCACAATTGAAGATATTGCATCGAAACTAGTCTTTAGAATGTTTGAATCGCTTAAAACCGCTTTGAACATTTTCGTCCTCCTTATCTATTTTTTATCTTCTCCAGTTATATTATTCTTATTCTTATCTACCTTATTATCATTTTCATCTGCAGTATTCTTTGAGTTTTCTTTTGAAGTATCAACTGGGCCTTTTCTTCCCTCAGCAACTTCAAGTTCTGAATGTATATTTTTAAGGAACGTGGCAGACAGTAATTTCTGATAAAATGCCGCCACTATTACAAATACACCAACTAACATTAAGAAAGCTGCGAACATTGCTGTTTCGCCGAACATAACGTTGTCAGCTACCTTAGTAACTGGACTGGACATCATGATTAAACCGTAAATTATGAGAATAATACCCACAAATAAAGCAGTAAACTGAGCTATGCGTTCTTTTTTGGATTTCAAAGTCCTGAAACTCTCATATTTCATGAGGTGTTCTACAAATGGAAACTCATGATCATCTTTAGCATTTGAGTCTTCAGAGGATTTAAGATCTTCAGAAACCTCAGATTTTGGGGATTCCTGCCCACCTTCAGAAACTCCGGGCTTTTGTGGTTCTGTTTTAGAAGTTTGTGGTTCTGTTTTAGAAGTTTGTGGTTCTGTTTTAGAAGTTTGTGGTTCTGTTTTAGAAGTTTGTAGTTCTGTTTTAGAAGTTTGTAGTTCTGTTTTAGAAGTTTTGGATGTTTCATCCACATGCTTTTTTTCGGGATTATCATGATGAGTTAGATCCCGCTCAAGCAACTCCTTGAACTGCTCAATGAATCCTTTGATGTCCGATAAGAATGAATTAAAAGAATTATCTTTAGTTTTATCGTTATTTTTATCATTCTTATCTTTATCATTCAGTGAACTATTTCCTTCCCCCATATCCCCTGAAACCTTATCTGAACTATCCGACATATTATTCTCCATAAATACTCATAAATTGGACCATATTTTTTTAACTTGAATCCTTATTAATCGTACTCACGCCATGTGTATCCACATTTGGTGCATCTTAAAAATCTTGTTTCTGACTCGTCAGCCCTTCTTGTCTGCTGAAGCCACCAGGATGCTTCTTTGTTTTTACATTTGGGGCAGATGGCTTTGGTTGTGGGTAATGTTTGGATGTCATCGCTTGTAAATATTATGCTCTCTTTGGCTTTCACTTTCTCAGAAACTTTATATTCACTCATTGATTCTTTTGTTATATCCTCTTTGTATCCGCATTTTTTGCATTCAAAACAATCCCCTTGAGGAAACATGACTGTTCCACATTTTGGACAAAATTCCATTTAAATCCTCCTGATATATTAACAAATTAGTAATAATGGTATTTAAGTGATGTAATCTACTGCGGGGTATTCCTGATTTGTATTAAATATGTTAAAAATTTTAATTTAAAATTTAGATTTTATTGATCAAGTATAAATTTATTATCTTTTTTAAATTATTCTTGAAATTTCAAGATGTTCAAAGCATCTTCAATGATCTTTCCATGGTCAAATGCCAGTTCAAGTTCCGAAATTTCATGAAGAGGGAAACATTCAACATCAGCCGCATCTGTGTCTGCTTTGAGATTCCCTTGGATGTTACGGGCTAGAAAACATACCGATACTGTGTGTCCTCTCGGGTCCCTTTTAGGATCCGAGTATACTCCAACGATTCTGTCGAGCTCCACTTCAAGGCCTGTTTCCTCCTTGGTTTCCCTCATGGCCGCTGATTCTACTGTCTCACCGTACTCAACAAAACCACCAGGCAGGGCCCAAAATCCTTTATATGGGTTGTTTTTTCGTTTGATGAGTACTATCGACTCAACATCGCACAGTATTACGGTATCTACAGTTAAAAGAGGGTTTTTAATAGGAACACTTCCCTGTCTTAAGACGTCGATTATTTATGATTAAATTAAACTTTAAGATTAATTCTTAACTAAAA
The DNA here is from genome assembly GCF_000214725.1 of Methanobacterium paludis. Taxonomy (NCBI): domain Archaea; kingdom Methanobacteriati; phylum Methanobacteriota; class Methanobacteria; order Methanobacteriales; family Methanobacteriaceae; genus Methanobacterium; species Methanobacterium paludis. The sequence goes on from NC_015574.1 coordinate 2,364,071, forward strand.
CACTTAACTATTCAATTTATTTAACTCATAGAATATTTTCTATAGAATATTTTGACTTCATAAATTTTATCTACCCATTTAATATTTGGTTTTATGCAATTAACTTATTAGATCCACAATTTAAAAAGAGTTTAATACTAGTTTCTGATGAGATTAATCGAATTACGCACTGCCTTTTGACTCTCCTGTTGTAACACCCGCCGCTATTATGTGGGCCGCCCTAATAGGTTCGGGTATGGCGCTTCGAGTTGCAGAAAGCCTTACTATTTCTTCTGCATCATCAACTCCAATTCCACACGTCTGAATGTAGACAGGCTCATTGTTTTCGACCTTGTGCACATTTCCGGCATCGATAACATTATTCCAACGCTTTTCCCAGTCACCAAACTTTTTTAAGGCTTTTTTTATCCTATCAAAATTTGGTTGCTTTCTCATTATAACTATAACAGGTATTCCTGTTTCATGGAAGATCTGATGGATGTTTGCAACGTTAAATCCCCCGAAGGTTATACCGTCAAGCATGATGACACCAAGCTGGTCTTTGTGCCTGGAACCATTCACCATGTCGGTTATTTTCTCGGTTGAGTCTGTACCGTCACCCTGGATGTAGGTTCTTAAGACGCCATCAAGCCAGACCCCTGCTCTGAAGACAGTACCTACCACCATAACAGGACCTTGAGTGTGGGGTGTGAATGGAGCATCATCAATCCCCAGAATCCTTATTTCTTGCTTTATTATTCTGAATTTCCTGTTTTGATCATGATTATCAGGATGGTTGTTGTTTTGATCTTTGTAGATCCCTTTTTTATCTGGATCTTTATTGATCTCTATATCTGGATCTTTACTTTTCATCTTTAAAAGGTTCTATGAGGTTTTTAAACTCATCACACCTTGATTTAACTGTCTCTGCAGCTTTCTTAAGCGATTTTCGAGGATTTTTAGCCTTAATATACAGCTTAGGTTCACCTATGATCGGGTGATCAATAACGTATGCTGCTGCCTCAACATCCTCATCTTCCATTAAAGTCTTTCTTAAAGTATTGCAGAGTGTGTGAGTTTCCCCTGTGATTTCTATTTCCAATTCCTTTTTTGTATCTTTTAATATCTTCATTTTACCCCTCATATTCTGAAGAAATATTTCTTTTCTCTTTTCTTCCACAATTTGGACATGTGACTTCATTTTTGTCTGTTCTTTTCATGAAGTGCCTGCAGTTGGTACACATTGCCTTTATAACTCCGAGTTCATCTTCGGCTGTTGTAAGGTCAACGTTGTCTATACCCATGACCTTGGTCACTCTTGCCTCAATAAGATCTCCAATCCTAAATTCATCGGATAATTTGGCCACATATCCCTTATCAGCCTGAGATATATGTATCGCTCCTGAAAAGGATGTTACAAGACTTCTGCTTTTGCCCTTAATTCCTTCTAGCCTCATAAGGGCGCGCTGACCCCTAACCTCTGATATCTGACCGAAAACAACTACTCCATTTTTTAGTACTGAAGGAGAGCTTGTTTTTGGGATTATTGATATCTTCTTATTTTTATTATCCATAGAAACTGTTCCGGCCGTAAGGGACCTTATTTCACCATCTTCTTCATAAGTCCCCTCTGACGGGACAAACTCTTCGGTAACTCCTAAAGCGTCACCGGGCAGAACAAAATCTCCAGATTTGGTTTTCATTGATTCACCTCAACTTAAAATAAGTATATGAATTTCATGAATTCAACTATCTTACAAATTTTTAACATGCGTTTATAAATTTTTAACCTATAGATCTTTTATACCTATAAGAATCAAATTTCTCCTTTACACATTATTTATATGTTGTTATATTAAGCTTGGTTATCTTTTTATAAACCATTGTAATAAATAGTTAAGGAAATATTTAATGTGAGATAAAACTTGTGAAATAATAACTAACATCGGCTGACCCTCATAAAAACTTCTTAAAGCCATTATACGACCCATTTCAGTTTTTTAATTAAATCTTGCAATGTTAATTTGCAATGTTATCTCAGATCGGCTCAATCATATTTAATTTCATCCATCTCATAGTCTTCCCACTCCCTTTTACCAAGGACTATCTCAAGCTCTGGAGGGGTTAAAAGCGGTTTTTTATACATTTTAGAATCATCTATAGCTATCCTTGGGCATGCTGTCACCACGAAAGCATCCAAATCTCTAAAAGGTACTAAAAGTTCGGGTGAAATATCGTCCATCACGATTATAAATGCTTCTCTTTCTTCTTTATCAATCATATTCTTTAAAACTTTTGCAAGGTCCAGTCTGGACTGGCCTTTCTTGGATGAAACAATTATTCCAAATCTTTTTGCGTCTGCAGCCTTTGCTATCCTTGCAAAACGAATTCTCATGATTCTATCTGCAAATTCATCAATATCTCGAGCATCATTCATGTATGGATCAGCTATTACAACGGGTTTATCTGTGAAAAGTTTGATGCCAAGTGTGTGGAAGTTCCCGCTTCCAACGTAGAGAACTGCATCAATATCCAGGTCTTTTATGGCTGAAAAGTTGCACCCCAAAACCTGACCCTTCTGCGTACCTGATCCCTCTTTCATCACGACTTTCTTCCCATTACCCTCAAGAAAACTGGTTATTTCATCAAGAAGATGCAAGTGCTGGGCTGTTGTAACTAATCCAATACGTTCATATCCTTCAAGGAGACTCAAAGAACTGCCGACAGCACCCATTACATCCATGTTGGATTGGGCCTCAACAAAAAGTACGGGTACATCGTAGTCCAGCGGGAGCGCTGTATGCCCAAAATGAACCAGCAGATCAACCGCACCAGCCATGTCCACGTCTGCAGCATCACATGCCCCGTAACATGGATCAGCTGATATCAAAGTAAATGCATCTGTCTCGTCTTCGATTTGTCTTGCAACATCGGTAGCATAAGTTTTAAGGCCTTCTGGAAACTGCAGTCCAACAGATTTTATATTTTTTTCCTTTATTCTTTCTATGATCTCGTTTACCTTGAATTCGTAGTCCAACATCTCATCCCCATCTCATCTTAGAGATTTTTTTAATGGCAATTAAATCATTGATTAACCCAGTTATTCGTCCACAAGCCATACCTAAGACTCATCAATACTTCCCTTAATTACGACCTTTCCATTCACCACATTCAACTTAACAAGGCTGCGAACTGTGACCCCTGTGGCATCTTCAACTATACATTTTCCTTTGCCCTTTTCTATTACCGCCATTACGTCCACTATATCAACCTTTATAGCTTTAAGAGCCTTAAGGACCGCTATCATAGTACCGCCTGTGCTCACAACATCATCAACAAGAATTATTCTATCCCCGCTGTTAAGTCCATTTATGTAAAGCTCTCCTTCGCTGTAACCTGTCATTTGATGGACAGCAACTTCACCTTCAAGCCCATAAGAACGTTTTCTAACAACTACAAATGGTATTCCTGTTTTAAGGGATAATGCTGTTGCAATGTGGATTCCCATTGCTTCAACACATACTATCTTATCCACATTCATATTTCCAAACTTTGAAACTCCATCTGCAACTTCTTCAAGGATTTCAGGAACAACAAGTGGAACACCGTCGGTTATCGGATGCACAAAATAATCATAATCTCCTTTTTTTACTACAGGAGCCTCTATTAAACTTTTTTTAAGCTTTTCAAACATTCTATCACCATGAATCGGATTTTGATTATTTAAAGAATTATCTTTTAAAGAATTATCTTTAGGGTTATCTAAAAGGAACTTATCTTTAGGAATTATCTAAAAGGAACTAACTAATCTGAGTGGAAAGATGTGAGTTGAGTTTATGTGAGTTGAGTTTGTTTGGACACAACTTAAGTCCAATAAACTTTTAATTAATTTTTTTGAGTCAATTTCTTAATATACGTTTCAATGAATTCAATTTTACTCTTTTTTATTATTTTTAACTATTATAAAATTTTTAACCGTTTATACTGTTTATGTCTTTGAAATAAAAATTTTTAGATTTCAAATCGGGTTATGGGCAAGTTTAATATGATAAATATAGATTAAAACTGATTAAATCATTACCTAAATCATTGTCCATAACAAGATACATGAACTTAAATCATCTATATACTTAGTGTATAAAAATTAATTTATACTACATATAATATGAGTTATAGTTTACAGATTATATTTAAATAATTCATATTTCAAAAGTAAACCCCATAGCATAATACTGTATTTTTATTTGTTATGAAAAAGAAGTTAATATTATAGAAATTGATTATAAGTGTTTAAGACACCGGTGAGAATCATGTTAGACAATCTGGGCAAAAATCTGACCAATACCATGAAAAAATTGGCAGGAATGAGCATAATCGACAAGGAAGTCGTAAAAGAAGTTATAAAAGATATTCAGAGGGCTCTTATCCAGTCGGATGTTAACATAAAGCTGGTACTAAACCTCTCCAAGACCATAGAGGACCGTGCCCTGAATGAGGAGCCTCCAAAGGGTGTCACACCCAAGGAACACGTTATAAAGATCGTCTATGAAGAACTCGTGAATCTCGTGGGAGAAAAGGCCCAGGAAGTAGAGATAGACAAAAAACCATACAAAATACTGTTTGTAGGGCTTCAGGGAAGTGGTAAAACCACCACAATTGGTAAAATTTCCCGCTATCTTCAGAAGAAAGGTTTCAATCCAGCGATCATTTGTACAGATACATGGAGACCTGCAGCCTACGAACAGCTGCGCCAGCTGACTGAAAATATGAACCTGCCTCTTTACGGAGATCCTGAAAATAAAGATGCTCTGGATCTTGCCAAAAAGGGTTTGAATGAGTTTAAAAAACAGGACCTCATAATTGTGGATACTGCAGGACGTCATAAGGAAGAAAAGGATTTACTGGATGAAATGGAAGAGATCTCTGCAATTGTCAAGCCTGACGAGGTAATACTTGTTATCGACGGAACCATAGGTCAGCAGGCAAGAGAGCAGGCTCTTGCATTCAGCAAAACCACCAAGATAGGATCCATAATCATCACCAAACTCGACGGTTCTGCAAAAGGTGGAGGTGCTCTTTCGGCTGTGGCAGAAATTGGAGCCCCCATCAAATTTATAGGAACAGGAGAAAGGGTTGATGACTTTGAAGCCTTCGATCCAGAACGTTTTATATCCCGGTTACTGGGAATGGGCGATATAAGAAGCCTGATCGAAAAGGCCGAGGAAATAGCTAAAGATGACATTGATATGGACTCTGTCGATGCTATGATGAGTGGTAAATTCACACTCAAGGATATGTACTCCCAGTTCGAGATGATGAACAAGATGGGTCCGATGAAACAGGTTATGAACATGATCCCTGGTATGGGAAGTAAACTTCCAAAAAATGCCTCCCAAATGACGGAAGAAAAGCTTGGTAAGTACAAAATACTCATGGATTCCATGACCGAATACGAACTTGAACATCCTGAGGTCATTAAACAGTCAAGGGTTAAAAGAATAGCTCGCGGATCTGGTATGCGTAATGAAGATGTTAAAGAGCTTATGAAATACTACAACGTCACGAAAAAGGCCATTAAAGGCTTTGGAAAAAGGAAAATGGGCGGGCCAATGGGTCAAATGATGCGTCAAATGATGAGGTAACTAAAAACTTAAAATGATTTTAGGAATTTTTATCCTTATTCAATCATTTTTAGACAAATTTTTAGGAACTTGAATAAGACCCTCACTAATTTTCATTTTTAAATAGAAATTACAGAATTAAATAGATATAAGTCCTATTATTATGGATGAGGTAAAAATGGAATTTGAAATACGAGATAAAGCAGTTAAAATTATCGAAATTACAGAAGGAAAACTCTGCAACAGATGTTTAGGCAGAAATTTCTCTAAGATAATAGATGCCCCTGGAAACATGGAAAGGGGAGAATACGTGAGGAAAATTCTCTCTCAAAACGGTTACAACCTGCCTCAAAATGATTTAAATAGTAGTAAATGTCATGTCTGCAGTAACATCTTCGACCAGGTGGATCTGGAAGATGAAAACATTGTAGACAGGATAATTAAGGAAATAACTGATTCTGGAATCGAATTTTCGAACTTTCTGGTTGGATGCAAGGTTCAACCTGAAATCCTGGAAAATGAGGCAAAAATCCAGAAAGAACTTTATATTGACGTTGAAAGTATTAAAAAAGAACTTAACCGGGAGATTGGTAAAGCCCTTTCATCGAAACTTGGAAAAGAGGTAGAATTCGACAACCCCAATCTCGTTGTGATGATAGACTTTAAAAATGGGAATATTGAACTTCAGACCAATCCCCTCTTCATTGAAGGCCGTTACAGGAAGCTTTTACGAGGTATTCCCCAGACAAAATGGCCCTGCACCAAATGCAAAGGAAAAGGATGTGAAAGATGTAATTTCACAGGTAAGATGTACCAGGAATCTGTTGAAGAGCTAGTATCTCCAGATGCCGTGAAAGCCACACAAGGTTCATCCTCTAAATTCCACGGGGCCGGCCGTGAAGATATAGACGTTAGAATGCTTGGAAATGGAAGGCCTTTTGTACTAGAGATCAAAGAGCCCAAGCTGAGGGATATTGACCTGGAAGAGCTTGAGGAAAATGTAAACAAACATGCAGAAGGAAAGGTTGAAATTTTAAACATGAAATTTGTTGGTAAAGAGAGGCGCAGCCAGATAAAGACCTCATCAACAGATACGTACAAAGTTTACCGTGCCATTGCAGAACTTGAGGATGAGGTGGAGGATGAAGTTTTAAGATCTTTAAACTCCATTAAGATCATAAAACAGCGCACACCCATAAGAGTATCCCACAGGCGTGCCGATAAAATACGCACACGTGAGGTTAGAAATATGGAGTTCAAAAAACTAGATGCAAAAACTCTTGAACTTGTAATAGAATGTGAAGGGGGACTCTACATCAAGGAACTCATATCTAGTGATGAATCTAGAACCAAACCCAGCGTATCAGAGGTACTTGGAACCCCTGCAAAGTGTGTAAAGCTTGATGTTCTGGAAGTGAACATTTAAGAGTTACCAGAACATAAGTATTATATAAGTTAAAAGAATCAATAGCATGATCAAATATATATTAGATTCCCTGCAAACCATTGTATCAACTACATTAAACAAAAAAAATACATTGTAAAATATCTGAAATTTCAGATTTTGTAGGTTCAAGTTATATCTAATTTCAAAAGAATATTATATCTGATTTCAAACGAATTTTAAAGTATTCCTGGATCAGCTTTTTCATTTGAACTAGAGTTGTTGATACATGATTACGGATGATATGCTTACAAAATAAAAACATTAAATCCATAGTATTAACATAGAAATTGGATATAGATCCACTAGTAATATTCATATAAATGAATTCAATTTGACATTTAGTCACTTGATCAACCTTTAAAAGGTTGAAATGGAGGTTCAAACATGGTGAAAAGATCAAAAGGTTTTAGAAGTAAAACACGTTTCAAACTTAAAAAGAGTATAAGGCCCGTTAGAGCAAACAACATAACCAAAAGAATACAGATCTTCAATGAAGATGATCTCGTTCATATAATAATCGACCCAAGCATTCAAAAAGGTCAGCCACATCCCCGTTTCCATGGTCAAACCGGTAGAGTCGCAAATAGAAGGGGACGTGCATATATAGTACAGATAAACGATGGTAATAAAGCTAAAAAATTGATAATACGACCAGAACACCTTAAAATGCAAGAGTGATATTGATGATTGGAAAAAAAGTGATAGAAACCGATCCTATCACGGTTGCAGATGTTAAAACAATGCTGGGTGGGCTTTCAGAGAGTTATGATCTCACATACGAGCAGAATCTTGCTTTAGATCATGCTACAAAGTTTTCAAAACTTGAAGTTGAATCTGCAGACAAGTTGGTTGAGGAACTTCAGGAGATCGTGAAGAAAACTCAAGCTATCAAAATAGCAGATGTTATGCCCTTAGATCTGGCGGATCTGAGGCTGATATTTGCTAAAGAAAGGGGTTCACATAAAAAAGAAGAGTTAGAACAGGTACTAGAAGTAGTAAATAAGTACAGGGAATAACTCAAAAAATTTAGTGTAAAAATTTTAGTGTGACTAAAAGACCTTATGGTCTTGAATAAATAAAAAAACCATCCGGGTGGTTGAATGGAAGATTATGCAATTATCCTTGATTATCTTCCTTTAGGTTATGTTAGGGAAGGTGCGCCTTCATTTAAACGGAATCCTCTGGCTCAGGCTGTGGGTACAGAAGAGTTTACTATCCTTGAACTCGTTCCGAAGGAAAGTGCTCAACTGGATATACATGAAAAGGTTTACATAGGCTCAGGAAAAAGGGAAAAAATAGCACGTGTGAACAGGCGAATTAAGTACGATACACTCACAGCCACTGCAAAGTTAGAGCTCAGCTATGTTATAGAAGAGATCATAAAGGCCAAAGAGGAAAAATTTGTTGAATTCTTCAATGAAGCTGGGTCAATATCAACAAGGCTGCATCAAATCGAGCTTCTGCCCGGAATAGGTAAAAAGCATATGTGGGACATAATAGATGCAAGGCAGGAAAAGAAATTTGAAAGCTTTGAAGATATAAAAAAACGGGTCCCCATGCTTGCAGACCCTGTAAAACTCCTTGCAAAACGTGTCCTTCTGGAACTTGAAGCAACAGGAGAACAAAAGGGAAAAAGGAAGTATATTCTCTTCACGAGACCTCCTAAAAAGCCTGTTTAACTTAATCCAATTAAATTTATTTCCATACTATTTTTTTAACATCTTTTTTTAGGAGTACATAAATGTTGTCTGAGACCCTCAAAATACTAAAAAAACAGGATATAAGACTTGACAAACGAAAGGGTCAAAATTATCTCGTAAACAAAACTGTGCTCTCAAAAATAATCACTAACGCAGAGTTATCATCGGAAGATACAGTGCTTGAAATCGGGGCGGGTATTGGAACCTTGACCATTCCACTTGCAAAGAGGGTAAGGCATGTTTTTGCAGTTGAACAGGATTCAAAGGTTGCAGAAGTTTTAATAGAAAGGCTCGAAGATCTCGGTGTTTCTAACGTCAACGTCATTGTTGGGGATGCAACCAAAATGGAGTTTCCAGAGTTCAATAAGGTTGTTTCAAACCTCCCCTACAAGATATCATCCCCAATAACATTCAAACTCCTCAAAAACAAGTTTGATTTCGCCATACTCATGTATCAACGGGAATTTGCAGACAGAATGGTTGCAAAAGCTGGAGAAAAGAATTATTCACGGCTTTCAGTTATGATGCATTTCTGCTCAAAAGTTGAGTTTCTATTTGAGGTTTCAAAGGACTCATTTTTCCCCAAACCCAAAGTATCATCGGCAGTTATTAAGTTAACTCCTAAAAATGCTGCAGAATCTGGTGTTGATGAATTCTTCTTAAAGACTGTGAGGGCGTTGTTCCAGCACAAGAAGAAGAATGTGCGAAACGCTCTGCTTGATTCATTCCATGAAATAGACGATATGGACAAAAAATCAGCTAAAAAAGTGGTTTCGAACTTAAAATCAGATTTTTTGGTTGATAAGGTTTTTAAATTAGAACCAAATGAAATAATGGCCATTTCAAAGGAACTTAAAGTTGTTTTAAATGAATTTAAAGCTTAAAACTTAATTAAGTTAAATTTAATTAAATTAAGGGGTTAAATTGGGAATTAAATGGACTAACATTGAAATTGATTGAGCGTTATAACGAAGAATTTTTATATCTACAAGAATTTTATATTCAAGATAAGATTAAGATTCGTCATTAAAATATTTATTACTAAGAAAATAATAGTGATTGAGTAAAATTTTATGCACAACTGAATTGATTAAAAAATAGGATTGATGAAGATGGATCAAAACCCCTATGAAATATTTCAAAATGAATTTCCAGAACTTGCAGGTAAGTTCAATGAGCTGGTTGAAGCACAGATCTCCCTTAAAGGACTGGACCCCAAAACCAAACAGCTCATTAACCTAGCCATTCAAACTGCCAATAGAAATCCTCAGGGAGTTAAAATGCACGCAATGATGGCCAAAAAAATAGGAGCCACCAGAGAAGAAGTGACCAGTGCTGTAGTGCTGAATTTACATCTTTCTGGACTTGCAGCTGTGCTTGAATGTCTTCCAGCTGCTATTGAAGGTTTTAAACTGGAATAAATAATCCTTTTAAGTTTTTTTAATAGGTTTAAATAAGAATTTTTTTTAATAAAAATTTTGTAAAAATCTTTAATTTTTTAATTTCGATTTTTAATATATTAAATTTCATGTGGAAAGACTATGATCAAATACAATGAAATGGAGTTTCAAACCCATCTTGAGGTGTATGAGCCTGCAGAAGACACCTTCCTATTTTTAGACAACCTCAACATTAAAGAAAACGATTACGTGCTTGAAATAGGGCCAGGTACGGGCATTATTTCAATAATCGCCTCCAAAACAGCTGAAAACGTTGTAGCCGTGGATATAAACCCACATGCAGTTGAATGTACCAGAAAGAACGCAGAGCACAACAAAGCGTTTAATATTGGTGTGAGAGAAGGAGATCTTTTTGATCCAGTTAAAGGCGAAAAATTCGACCTTATCTTATTCAACACGCCGTATTTACCAACAGGTGAAGATGAAAAAGTTGATGACCAACTTGAAGCTGCATGGGATGGTGGAGAAGAGGGTAGAGAAACTATAGACAGATTTCTGGACGAACTGTACGATCATCTGAAACCCCATGGAAGGGTCCAGATGGTGCAATCTTCCCTCTCTGACATTCCAAAAACCCTTAAAAGATTAGAAGAAATGGGTTTTGAGGCCGCTGTAACTGCCAGCGAACACTACTTCTTTGAGGAAGTTGTTGTTATAACTGGCACTATCAGTTAAGAAGTATTTTAAGAAGAGGGTTTAATCTAAAAAGCAATATTATATCCTGATTGGATTAAAACAGTTCTTTGAGCATATATTTAATAGGTACCTACACTTAAAACTCCTTAAGCATCATTTTTACTTACCACCACTTCATCTTCACCAACGGGACACACATGGACTATTGCAAGGGTTACAACATCCACATTTTCAATTATGTTTTTTTCAACCTTGTGCGACAATTTATGAGCTTCTCTAAGGGCTAAATCGCCCCCAACCTCAATATGGAGTTCTGCAGATGCGCAGGGGCCCATGTAATTTATTCTTATATCATGGGCATCGTAAACACCAACAACAGATAGCGCTGCAGATTTTACATCTGTTAAAAGTTTTTCTGAAGGTATTTTTCCCATTATATTGTCTATATTATCTTTAAATACATCAAGAGCTGTTTTTAAAACCATTAACCCTATGAAAAATGCCACTATCGGGTCTAAAATTGGAAATCCCATTTTTGCCCCGATTACACCCACCAGTATTGCAACACAGGCAAATATATCCACCTTTTGGTGATTGGCGTCTGCTATTATGGCAGGACTGTTTACCTTTTTACCAACTTTCATTGAGTATGAGGTTAAGGCAAAGTTGGCTCCAACTCCAACAAGGGCCATCACCGCTGCAAGGTAACTTGGAGGGGTTAAAGATACACCCAAAGTAACTTTAGTGTAAACCTCTGAAAATATTTCGTAGGCAATAATTATCAGGAATAGAACTATGGCCAGCCCCATCAATGGCTCAGCCCTCCCATGTCCGTAGGGATGTTCCTTGTCCGGAGGTCTAAGGCCTATTTTAAATCCTATGAAAGCTATGGCCGATGTCATTATATCAGAGAATGTATGTGCCGATTCCACAATCAGCGCAGTACTTCCAGATAAGATCCCCACTATGAAATTAAAAATAGTAAGAGCTATTTTTCCAGATACGGAAAGTATAACTGCTTTTTGTCCTGTTTTCTCCCTCATTTCTGCATCCATTTAAAACTTCCAACCCAATCTTCATAATCTTCAATTAACTATGTGGTTAGATAGGTGCCCAGATTTAAAGTTTTCGGGAAAATAAGTTAGGCCAGTCTAATATTGAAGATTTTGTTTCATTAAACTATTTTAAAACCATTTTAAAGATTTTATAATTCTATTTATTAAAATAAAGCGTGTTAGATCTTTAAATTTTTATTAAAAGTAGATTGTATTTAGACCCTGTGTGTATACTCTGTGTTCATTAAAAAAAATAAAAAATCAAATTGTGATTAGTTTAAAACACCGATTAAAAAAAGAACAAAATGTGATAAATCTAAAACAAAGCTGTCAGAACCAGACCTATGCTCAGACTCATCACAATTACAACTGTTGCAATGGCTATCAAGTTAAACAGCTTTGAGTTTACATGCTCACCCATGATATTCCTGTCATTTATGATAAGAAGCATCAATATCAGTACAAATGGGAGAAGCATGCCGTTTGCAACCTGAGATAGGTACAGGATTGAAAGCAAAGGCACGTTTGGAAGCATGATAATGATAACCGCCAGTACAATGAGTCCAAGGTACAACCCATGGAAAACCGGTGCTTCCTTGAAACCCTTTGAAACCCCTGCCTCAAAGCCCAGACTTTCACACACGTAATATGCCGTAGACAATGGCAATATACTTGCTGCAAAGAGTGAAGCATTCAAAAATCCAAACGCAAATAATATGCTAGCATATTGTCCTGCAAGAGGTGCAAGTGCATTTGAAACATCTGCAACGTTATTAACCTGGATTCCATTGGTGAATATGGTGGCTGCACATGCCAGCACAATGAAAAATGCCACTATATTCACAATTACTGCTCCTATTATGGCATCTGCCTTGGAATACTTCAGGTTCTTTAAACTGATGCCCTTCTCCACAACCGATGACTGAATGTAAAACATCATCCATGGAGCTATGGTTGTTCCCACCAAACCTATTACCATGGTGATGTAAGTTGGATCCAGGCTTATCTGAGGCACTAAGACACTTTTTATAGCAAGGCCCCAATCAGGGTGGGCAAGGTATCCCGCAACAATATACGTTAGATAAATGGCTGAAGCTGCTAAAAAGACCTTTTCAACGCTTTTATAACTTCCTTTAACCACCAGAAGCCATACGAAGAATGCTGCAACAGGTAAAGCTATGAACTTGGGTACATTAAATATTCCACTGCTTACAGCAATACCTGAAAACTCTGCAAGTACGTTACCAAAGTTGGCAAGGAGCAGTGCTATCATCATTAAAAAGGTGAATTTAATTCCAACCTTTTCACGTATAAGATCTGCTAGCCCCTTTCCTGATACAACTCCCATTCTAACTCCCATTTCCTGGATGACAGCTAAAGCTATTATCATGGGTATAAATGTCCAGAGGAGGTTGTAGCCGAACTGTGCACCGGCAAGGGAGTATGTGGTGATACCACCGGCATCGTTGTCAACGTTGGCCGTTATAATTCCAGGACCCATTACCGAAAGAAATATTATGATACTTAGCACAGCAGGGCTTTTAAAAACCCTGCGGATAATTTGAAAATCCATACAATCTCCTCAAATTTGAAAATCTACAAAAAATTCATGAAAAAAACGTTTCAAGGTTATTTAAACCTGATCATCTTCCAAACATTCTTGGAACCCTTTTTTTCCATGCCGTAGGCAGAACAATATCTATGGCATCGTCGACTGTGATAATACCCCTTAATTTAGTTTCATCCTCCACTACAGGTAGTGCTATGAGGTTGTACTTGGCAATTTTTTGGGCTACCTCGTGCTGGTCTTCCATTACATCTGCTTTTATAATATGCGTGTGCATGAAATCTGAAATGTTTGCATCCAGGTCTGCAAGTATAATATCCCTCAAGGAGGTTACTCCTACAAGATCGCCTTTTTTTGAAATAACATAAACATAGTAAAGGGTTTCAACATCTTCTGCCATCTTACGAATAGCGTCTAAAACCTTACGAACAGTTAAATCCTGATCAACGTATGCAAATTCTGTTGTCATGATTCCGCCTGCTGTGTTTTCAGGGTATTCCAGAAGTTTCCTAAGATCCTTTGATTCTTCAGGTTTCATTAATCCAAGCAGTTCTTCGGCCTTGTCATCCGGTAGATCTCCAAGTAAGTCTGCAGCATCGTCAGGTGACATCTCATCCAAAAGATCTGCAGCACGTTTACTATCCATTCCCTCAAATAGAGATACCTGTCTTTCAGGCGATACTTCTTCCAATGTATCAGCTGCGGATTCATCATCAAGAGAATTTAAAATTGTTATAGATTCATTAACACCAAGTTGATCCACAATTTCAGCAATATCTGCAGGGTGGAGCTTTTTAAGGTTTTGTTTAGGTACCTTGAGTTTTAACTTGGAATAATCACTTTCCAGAGGGTCTATGTCATTCCATGCAATAATATCATCTGTTTTAGCAATTCCCAGAGGTTTAGTTATTCTTTGAAGCCCCAATCTTCTTATAATACCTTGAATACCAATATCGACACCAATAATATGATAATAACCATTAGTAGCTGATATTTTTAGATCATTTACTCGTCTGATCTTCTGATCCTCAATATCAACAACCTGTCTATCCATTACGTCTTCTAAAAGTTTTATATCACGTTTTGCAAAGTTGTACTCTTTAATATCATCTAATTCTGATTTTAACTTAATTTCTCGCACCATATTCTCTACGTATTCCCATGGCACATTTATTTGTTTCTTATCTAATGTTTCTACTGTTATAGCTTCTATTATAGGATATGGGCTTTCTGAGGACACTATAACATCCTTGAGTTTTCCTATCTTTTCTCCCCTCTGGTTGATCACAGGTCTTTTGATAAATTCACTCAGGTACAAATTCTCACCTCCCTTAAACCTTGTGGATAGTTTTTTTGGACTGCTAACTTATGGTCATTTTTGTGTATACTTACTATTTCGGCCCCATAGGTGGCACCACCCCCTCTTTAACACGTTCCATCACGATCATTTCTGTTAAATCTTCAACACCATCAACAGAACGGATCTTACTGTTCATTACTTTGTTAAGCTCCTCTAAACTGTGTGACCATAGTTTAATCAGGATGTCGTACTCTCCTGAGATACTGTAAACTTCAGAGACCTCTTCAAGCATTGACAACTCCTTTTCAACATTTTCGTGTTTTTCTGATTCTGTTTGGATAATTACTATTGCAGTAACCTTTAATCCTAGCGCTTTTGGATCCAATATTAATGTATATTCTTTTATAGCGTTTTTTTCAAGTTTTTTAAGCCTGTTGGAGATGGTAGCGTCAGGCACATCTATCTCTTTTGACATCTGGGAGATGGTGATCCTTGAATTTTTGATCAAAGAACGTATTATCTCCATGTCTATATCGTCCATTTGGAACTCACCACAATACTTTATACATAATTCAATCTTTAATTAGTATCAGTATATTACCAACATATCTTATAAATGTTCGGTAGATTACCCAAATTATTTCAGCTTATGGGAAGATCACCCATATTTTCATGAATATTTGGTAATGTCTAAAGAGTAAAATTTGACCTTAAATAGATTTTAAACTAATATAAATGATTAAAATCTTTTAAAGCTTGTGAAAAATATTTGAATATTTAAAAAATATATTATAAAGAGATTATAATTAAATTAAAACAATTAAAAGGAGTTATAACCCTAAAAAAACATTGAATTTAAGTTATTTATAAAAGTCTACATCCACACCTTCAAAACAAATGAAGCAGGTTGTGGATTTAAATACTCAAGTTTAACCTGATCTGATGATGTTCCCTTGGGAACACCCACAACATACGCATTAAACGATTCTCCAGGGTTTCCATTTGTACGTACATGAAACCATAACACCGCGATTTTATGATCACCTAAAAGCTGTGAAATTCTGTTATTTACAGGAATTGGTGTTGAACTAAACTTTTGTTCGTCATTTGTCATATTATCGGGTTTATCTATGATCCAACGGGCTGAGTCATCACCTAAACTAGGTGAATCGGACATTACATAAAAGTCCGTGAAGTTCAAATCGTACTGTGTGATGTTGAAATGATGGCAAGCCCAGCCAGGTTTTCCAGAGTCAAAATCAGGAGTTTCATGTTTAAGAGACCCAGTTAAACCAGAATGTGTACATACTTCCCAATCTTGCCCTGATTGGTGGCTCCAGGAAGGGTTTTTGTGGGAATTCATGCTCACCGATGCCGTTATATACATGTAATCGCACAAAACCGTCCTGTTTACAACTGCCACTTGTGCGGAATCAGGAGAAGGAGTTTTGTCATGTATTACAATTGGAGAGAGTTTACTGTCCATGGGATAGACCATCATGTTTGAATCTGCACCTTTTGGAAGGATTTTGTCCATTAAATCTTCATAATTTTCCTTGAGACAAAATACCTTTCTAATTGAAAGGGTGTTGGGTACGGTTCTGCACGTTTTAACATCCCACTCTGCAAGTCCCGGAGTCACACTACCTGCTAAACCACTGTATTTCTCCCAGTCATTGGGAGACCCCGGGGTGGTTATAAGTATATCGGCTGTATCCTCTGTTATTCTCTCAAAAGAATGTTCTGAGGAATAATCCTGGATTTTGTAGCTTACAAGATCCATAGCATTGGCTGAAATGCCTATTATAACTGTTATTACTATAATGGCCAGCATTGCATCAATTGAAAACGCCTGCCCATTTTCATCTCCAACAAAACCATTAAAAATCATTTAATCACTGAACTTTAATTCTTTAATCAGAAAATGTTGGTAAACCATATTTTGACCTGTGACCGTTGTCTAAAAACAGTTTGAAGTGATTAACCCCATCGAAGTAGTACTCAATTGCCTTGCCTCTGTAGGTTCCACTTCCATCAGGATCTGTGTCGTTATATATAACGTGGTCTGAAGAGCAGGGGGCGAATGTTAAAGTTCCATCCAGGGACGGTGCGGGTTTTATAAATGTTTCAAAGCCGTAATGGTAGCATGTGGATTTACCTTCTAACCTACAGAGGAAACATGCCCCATCACTGCTTTCATGGAAATATCCATTTTCTAAACAATTTTTAAGGGCGATATAATTTTGGCTGGTTCCATGATAGTCGTAGGGGTCGTAAGGGCATTTTTTTATGAAAAGGGGTGCAGTTGCATTTTCATAGGCAGTTGCATTCGAAACATTCCGGGCATTCAGGTATTTTGCAAGGCTTGAACCGTATAAAATTCTGCCGGTGTTGTTTGTAACCCCTCCGTGGCTCTTGCATTTTATAAATGGTAGGGGATCCGGTATTCTAGAGTCTGCATCCTTAATTGAAATGTTCTGGTTCACGGTTTCTCTGTGTTTAACATTATCTTTCTCCACACATATCGTGGAATTGACCTCCACTTCAAAGGGATCACTGGCAGTATTCACGTTTATTATGGTACAATTAACTCTCAAACCTGTGCTGTTATAATACTCCTCAGCTTTCAGATCCATCCGTTTTTGAAGAGCAGTTTCAACTGCTTGTCTACTGTTTACAACGGGGGCACCTGTTTTAACAACTCCTTCAGCTTCTTCCCTTAAAACTTCCAGCCCCTGAACTGGAATGTCTTCTTCAATATCTTTTGCAGCGTAAAGTGTAGTGTCAGATTTTAAAATTGTGTCTGCAGATTCTCCTCCAACGTGAGCCATATCCATAAATACTGCTACAAGTAAAATAGCAGGCACCACCAGTAAAAAGGATAATCCTCCCATCACGTAACCCTTACGATCCATTTTATCCCTCTAAAAACTTATTTTTTGTTTAAAAATTTTTAAACTTTTTTCAGATAGCTGTAGTTAAATGACGCCAATTTTCTTGAAATACGTTAAATTGTTTCTTGAGATATGTTAATCGTCTAAATCTCCAACATGATACTAAAAAATTGTTCAAGGTATGAGTATTAATTTTTTAATTAAATGTAATAATATATAAATGTATTTATATGGAAAACTAAGATGTATATGAAAAAAATAACTGAGACACCTTTTAGAACACAATCTGTATTAATTATTCCAGATATAATCATAATAAATAAGAAAATAAGAATTTCTGTGATAATTCTGTGATTACACCTAAAAACAGGTTAGATCGTGAATTATATAGAAAAATATCAATTAAAAGTTTTAATTGGAAACTATATGAAAGAATTATATATGAAAGAATTAATTTTAAAAAAAATATAATTAAAAAAGTAAAGGTAATGGATAAATAGAGGATATTATCTCATAGAGTATTTATTAAAAATTTAGATTTAATAAAAAAAGATAAAAAGGATAGTTAAACATAATATGGTTTTATAGAACTGTTTTAGTTTTTGAAGCTGATTAAATATTTAATATATTTTTAGTGATCAGACTTAGGATGAATTTGCAAAAAGCAAGTTAATGGAGGTTCAATATGAAAGACATCGTTAGAGGTTGGCGCCATATTCAGCAGCGATACAATCTCATAGGATCAAAATGTTCACAATGCGGAAAAGTTTTCTTTCCAAAAAGAGTTATATGCCCGGAATGCAGGAGAAGGGGTAAAATAGAGGATATTAAACTCAGTGGTAAGGGTAAAATATATACTTACTCTGTTATAAACACTCCAACAGATGAATTCAAAACCCTAGCACCCTACGTTGTGGCTATAATTGAACTTGAGGAAGGTACAAAAATAACATCTCAGATAGTAGACTGTGACCCAGATAAAATTGAAATAGGCGATGAAGTCGAAGTGGTTTTCAGGAAAATAAGAACCGAAGGCGATGACGGAGTGATCTCATATGGATACAAATTCAAACTCAAAAAATAAGATAGGTGTGCTTCTGGTTGGACATGGAAGCCGATTACCCTACGGTAAAGACGTTGTAAGTCAAATTGCAAATATTTACAGAACAAATGAAGACTACCAGGTCGAAGTGGGTTTCATGAACATGTCAAAACCCTCTATACCTGAAGCCATAAGAAAACTTGCAAATGAAGGTGCTGAAAAGATCATTGTAACCCCAGTATTCCTTGCCCACGGAGTCCACACAACACAGGACATACCAAGGATTCTTGGACTGAAAAATAATGGCCACGACGATGACGGACATTCCCACGAAGGTCACCATCACGGCCACAGTCATGAGGATGAAGCGGCTGAAAAGATTGAATTTGACGGCGAAATCATTTACACAGAACCATTAGGTGCTGACAGCAGAATAGCCGACATAATAAAAGACAGGGTTAATGATGCCCTCTAAATCTTTTAAAGATTTAAAAGTTTCTGACCTTGGGGAAAAAAGATTAATAAAAAGGCTCCTTGAAAGGAGCCAAAAATCCCAACCTACTTCTCTTTTTTTAGAAAAATTCCTGGATGAAAATTCAGTTAAAAGCACCAAAGATGATGCAGCCCTCATTGACCTTGGAGAAAATTATCTTGTTGCAACTTCAGACCTACTAATGCAATCTGCTCATTTTCCAGATGAAATGACACCCTTTCAGATGGGTAAAAAGGTTGTAACTGTTAACGTCAGCGATATTGCAGCCATGGGTGCCGATACTATTTGTATAATCGTTTCCATGGGATTGCCAAAAGACATGTCTCTTTCAAACTTCGATGAGATGATCGAGGGCATACTTGAATCATGCAAACAATATGATATGGTACTTATAGGTGGAGACACCAACGAATCTGCGGATTTAACCCTCTGCGGAACCTGTATCGGCATGGTTAAGAAAGAAAATGTGCTGATGAAAGGTGGAGCTAGATCTAGTGATGTTGTCGCTGTTACAGGGAAGCTTGGACTTGCAGCAGCAGGATTTGAGCTTTTATTTTGTGATGAATCTGAAGAATCTAAATTAGAGGGTTTAGATCATGGTTTCATGAGCCTTGCTTTAGAACATGCCCTTCAACCAGAAGCAAGACTGAAAGAAGGGATTCTGCTTGGAAAAACAGGAGTTGTAACCTCTGCGACAGATATAACCGATGGATTGCTGAGTGAAATCGGTGAAATAATAGATGCATCCCCTGAAAATATTGGTATAACATTTTATGAAGAACAGGTTCCAATACCTCATGAAGTACATGAAATTGGAAATATTTTGGGTAAAAATCCACTTGAAATGGCTTTAACCTATGGAGAAGATTTTGAACTTCTTTTAACCGTTCAAAAAGATAAATTTGATGATTTGAATCATTTAAAAAATGTTGTGGATCTTCATGAAATAGGTTTTGTGGATTCATCCGGAATTATCAAAATGATAGATAAGGATGGAAAAACAAATGTAGTAACACCAAAAGGTTATGAACACCTTAAATAATTCTTTAATAAATTGTATGGGTTTCTTAAAATAAACCCTTTAAAGAGTGGTGGAAGCTATGAGAAAGGAAGCAATACTTTATGAGAAAATTGGGAAAGCCCTGAACTGTAAAGTCTGCCAAAGACGTTGCATAATCTCTGAAGGAAAAAAAGGATTTTGCACAATGCGGGAAAATGAAGGTGGAAAGCTTTACACCCTCAACTATGCTGCAGCATCCTCCGTTGCAGTGGACCCTATAGAGAAAAAACCACTCTTCCACTTTTATCCCGGTTCAACTTCCCTGTCCCTGGGGACTCTGGGCTGCAACTTCCGCTGTAAATACTGTCAAAACTGGACCATCTCCCAAGCAGACCTTGGAACTGTTCCAACAAATGAAATACTTCCAGAACGGGCTGTTGAACTTGCAAAGGAGTATGGATGCAAATCGATCTCCTGGACCTACAACGAACCAACCATGTGGTTGGAATACACCCTAGATTCTGCTAAACTCGCCCATGAAGCAGATATAAAGACTGTTTACGTTACAAACGGTTACATGACAGAGGAAGCATTTGAGCTTCTGGCTCCGCATCTTGATGCTGCCAACATCGACCTCAAAGGTATGTCAGACAAGTTTTACAGTGACCTATGTGATGCCCGACTCCAACCTGTTCTTGACAACATTAAACGAATGTACGAGAATAATATTCATATAGAAATTACAAATCTTCTAATTCCAGGTTACAACGACTCTGAAGAAGATATAAATGCCCTTGTAAAATTCATGGTAGATGAGGTTGGTGTTGAGGTTCCGCTCCATTTCACAAGGTTTTTCCCCTACTACCAGCTGAAGGATGTGCCTCCAACTGCAGTTGAAACCCTCAAAAATGCATATGAAATAGCGAAAGATGCTGGTATGAAGTACGTCTACGTTGGAAACATACCACACACCGATGGAGAGAACACTTACTGTCCAGATTGTGGTGAGCCATTAATCGAACGGGATGGGTTTCAGATAGTTGATGATGAACTTGAAAAGAGTAAAAAATGTCCCAAGTGTGGGGCGGGAATTGATATTGTTGTTTAAATGATTAAAGGAATATTTCTACTTTTTATAAATACAGATTTCTTTTCTTTGATCGTGACCAATAGTCATAGTGAACAATATTCTTTTAAAAAAAAATGTTGAATTCTTATTAGTTGAATTCCTATGAATTAGTAATTAAAAACTCTAAAATTTTAAAAATAAGTTTTAATAGAGGCTTAATAAGTTTTAATGAGTTTAATTTCTTTTATAATCCTTTATTAATAAAGAGTTATTAAAAAAATATTAGAAGTAGGATTAGTTTTATTTAATTAAATTCTTAATTCAGTCTCCCATCCGGCTCACCCTCTCAAACTTCTCTTTTTTATCTAGAGATTTGGTTGCATCTACACCAACCTTGGTTGTGGTACCATCAGGCAGTGCGCAGGGATCAAGTGATGAGCCCCTGGCTTTTGGAATTATAACAATATCATCATCACCTTTAACCCTGGTTGCAATTGCATATTCCAGATCATCGCTGTTGAAGATATCTATATCTTCATCAACCACAACACAGTGTTTCAATGATGGGTGTGCTGCAAGGGCTGCCATTATAACATTTTTACCATCACCCTGCGTCTGCTTCTGGATTGAAACTGCAGCATGGAGCCAGCAGCAGCCGCCCTCAGTTAAAACAACATTTTTAACCGTTGGGATGGTGTTCTGCACAGCTCTGTATATCCTTGGTTCCTGTGGTAAGCCCTGGAGGAGTTTGTGTTCGTTTCCTGCAGGCATTATGGCATGGAAAAGTGGATCCTTTTTGTAGTGCATCTTTTCAAGCTGAATGATTGGTTCCTGGCGCACCACATCATATGTATCTGTTAAATCGACGAATGGTCCCTCAGATTCCCTTTCATGGGGTAAAATCCTTCCTTCAAGGAGTATTTCACAGTCAGGCACTTCAAGATCGACTGTTTCACACTTCACAAGTTTCATTTTCCCGTTGTGGAAGGTGTTAGCAACCTCGAGTTCGTCTGCAGTTATTGGTATGGATGTGCAGGATGCAAGGAGGGTAGCTGGGTTCATTCCAATTGCTATTGCAATTTCAAGGGGTTTGTCCATTTCTTCTGCCTTTTTGTAGTAGGTGTAAAGGTTTCGTGGGACTATCCTGATTCCAAGCCTATCTTTATCATTTACAAGCATTCTGTGTATTGAAGCATTCCTCACACCTGTTTGTGGGTCCTTTGCAATTACAACCCCTGCAGTTATGTAGGCTCCACCGTCAGCTCTGTAGTAGGTGGGTATAGGAAGCTCAGAAAGGTCTGCTTTCTTTGAGACCTCGAAGTTTTCACCGATTTTTTCCACGTTATCGATAGGAGTGGGTTTATCTGTTGCATCCATTATCCTGCTGGTTATTTCAGGCACGGTTGTAGATATTGAACGGGCTATTTTCTCCCTGGTGTTGCATATACCTGAAATAATCCTCATATCGCTTTTTTTAACATTTTCAAAGATTACTACATCTTTAGGATGTTCCTTCAATATTTTAGAAACTTCGTACTTTGTTGATATTTCTTCCTGGATTTTTATAACCTTGAATTCATCTTCAAGGACTTTTAGAAATTCCCTCATAAATTCACCAGCCTTTAATCCTTTCAACTAATTTGTAATCTGACCTTCACATTTAAAGCCATATATCTTTTAAGTATCCATTAGCGTTCTTCATTTAATTGTGGTTGCAACGAACATCACAAGGAGTATAACGGTTATTCCGAGATATATGTAGTTTGCAGAACATCCGCAGCCATTCACGTTGCACTGGCTTTTTTCATTCTGGATTGGGTCTTCTTGGTTTGGGTCTTCTTGGTTTGGGTCTTCTTGGTTTGGGTCTTCTTGGTTTGGGTCTTCTTGGTTTGGGTCTTCTTGGTTTGGGTCTTCTTTCTCCATTTAATCCCCTTGACTATCGTTGACATCTCATGTTGTCTTTGAACTTCAGGAGATCCTTTTTTATATTTTTATCGCCTAATCCTAATATTTCAGCGGTTAATAAAGCTGCGTTACCCCCAGAATCTATCCCCATGGTTGCAACTGGCACTCCTGGCGGCATGTTGACCATTGAAAGTAATGCATCCATTCCACCCAGTTTTATGGCGCAAGGCACCCCTATGACTGGTTTCTCTGTGTAGGCCACAACTGCACCGGTAACGTGTGCAGAAAGCCCTGAAATAGCTATATAAATTTTAACATCATCCATCTCTTCCATATAAGTTTCAAATCTTTCAGGGTGCCTTATTGGAGATATAACTGTTGAATCATAGGATATATTCATTTTATCAAGGACCATGGTTGTTTTCTTTGCCACTTTCATGTCAGAGTGGCTTCCAGATATAACAGCCACATCAGGGCACTTTGTACCATTTTCAGTTTTATCTGCCTTGTCCTGTTTTGGTGAGTTACTCTCAGATCCGCTCGTACTGAATACCTTTTTGGAGTAGTAATCTCCTTTGAGTTTGTCTGCGAGTTTTTCTTCATCATTTTTTATTTTGAAGAAGAACTCTTTCCTCATTGTTGAAAGTTCAGATCTAATCTTCTCATCGTGAACCCCTATTATCTGGGCTGCAAGTATTGCAGCATTTTCACCACGATCTACTCCCACTGAAGCCACAGGTGCCCCAATTGGCATTTGAACTGTTGCAAATAAAGCGTCCAGTCCGCCGAACTTAACGTCCACTGGAACACCAACAACTGGTTTGTGGGTGTTGGCAGCTATGATTCCTGGAAGATGAGCTGAAAGTCCTGCAATCCCTATGAAAACTTCCACACCACTTTTTGTGGATTCTTTGACGATCTTTTTAACCTTCTCATGGGTTCTGTGGGCCGAAGCAACTCGAACATCGTAGGGTACCTTCAATGTTTCCAGAATTCTTATGGCCTTCTCTGCTATAGCAAAATCAGATGCACTTCCAAGTATTATCATTATCCCTGGTTCCATCATACCCCTCATTATTATTTTAATTAAAATTATTGTTTTATAAGTACAATCAAGTTATTTTCAGTGGTTAAAACCATATTTACACTAAAATTATATGATTGAAGAAAGTAAATAAACTTTCGTAGATATGTAAAAAAAAGTTAAAATAAAAAAAAATGGAAATGTTGAACCTTGATATATTGAAAGTGTTGAATAGGGATTTGTTGAATATTTGAAATATCTCGAAATTATTTAAGTAATGTTCATATATGAATAAAGAAAGGAAACTATTGAGGTGTACCTTGTGTCATGGACAATACTGATGCTTTTTTTACTCCTGGCATCATTCAGAACAATCAAAAAACCCAAAGATATGACCGTATCCGTGATAATTCCAGCTTACAACGAAGCAAAAACTGTTAAACATGTTGTAAGCGTTGCAAAGTCTCTAAGCTACATCCTTGAAATCATAGTTGTAGACGATGGATCAACAGACGGAACTGCCAGAATCGCTGAAGAAGCTGGTGCAAGGGTTATAAGACACCTCGAAAATAAGGGCAAAGGTGCGGCCATTAAAACCGGTTTTACCAACTCTAAAGGAGACATAGCTGTATTTTTAGATGCTGACCTTCATAACTTAACTGCAGACCAGGTTGAACGGATCATAAAACCCATATTGAATGGAGAAGCAGACATAACAAAAACCAAGTTTAAAAGAGAAGCAGGTAGGGTAACTCAACTTACAGCTAAACCACTTTTAGATTTCTTCTTCCCAGAGGTAAAATTTGACCAGCCCCTCAGCGGCCAGTTTGCAGCTAAAAGGTCCTTTTTAAGCAGTATAAAACTTGAGGATGATTACGGTGTTGATGTTGGAATTGTTCTGGACGCAGATGTGCGCGGTATGAGGGTTAAAGAGGTTGATATTGGCAAAATAGACCATGTACTATCTTCTTTAGGTGACCTGAACCTCATGGCCACAGAAGTTGTGAGAACCATTGTGGATAGGGCAATGGAATATGGTAGGGTCACAATGATGGACTCTCTGGGAAAATCTATTAGAATGGGGATACTTGGACTTTCACTGACCATACTTGGTGTTTTCTGCATATTTTTCATCACATTTGTGCCCCTAAATTTTGGATTAGTAATTTCAGTAGTGGGTATGATAATTGCCATTTTCTACATAGCTAAGATCATAAAAATGTCTTTCCATATAATCCGAAGGTCTGAGGCGAAGTTACGTACCCTCAAATCATTTTTTTACATGCACTCACCCATCATAGTCTCGGGATTGATACTCATAGCAATGCTCACAACACTTTTAGGTTCCGTACACATTTATGACGGCAAAATATCCGTGGAACCCTCCTCAAGAAACCTTATATATTGGATAGAACCTGCTCATAACCAAAGCGTAGATGTAAGAGGCCCATATACTGTTGACAGTGCACTGGAAAATGAGTACACCATCATGAGAATGACCCCGGAATCTATAGCCACCCTGGAACTTGGGTACGGAGATGCCGTCTATATTAATAATCAACAATACATCCTGAACCAATCCCTCCCAGGGGAGGGCAATACTATCAGGATACCTTATAACGCCAGAAATTTCCTTGGAATAAATGTAGGAGACGTTATAAGTGACAGCAATCTGAGAAACGTCTTCAAGAATGTTTACGCTGCAAAGAATCTGCAGCTGCAGAATACAAACAGTAACATAACTGTTAAAGAAGGAGTACTCATTAAAACAGATTCAGAAAATGGAAGGGCCGTTAACATATCCATTAACGGTACCCCAGTTACAATGACCTCCGGAATATTTAAAAACGGGGCTTACTCCATTTATGTTGACGGTTCAAGGTATAAAACAATTGAAATTAATGATGATACGTCATCAACGTCTTATTATGTAAAAGTGGGAGAATACACCATAAAAATAGATATTGGAGCATTAGGTACCGCACAATCAGATATGGAATTCGCACCTTCAAGTGAAGGTAAATTCTTGAACTTCACCTCCTCATGATCTTGTTGAAGTTTGTAATCTCCTAAATGTAAATCAATAACTTAATTTTTTTTATTTCATTTATCTGGATCCTGTAAAATTAAAAGTTTATTCTATCTAATTATCAATCATTTATCAAAACTAATATGCGTTGACCCCCATTTCCCATTTTAAAAAACTTAAACATTTAAGCAGCATTTTAAAGTAATTGATTAATTTTTAATAAATGATACTCAATGATCAACAATTAAATAGAGAGTTTAGGGAATTTCAAAAAAAATAAAAAATGGCAAAAAAGAAATAAGTCGTGCATAAAATCCTGCACATAAAGGTTTTTACAGTTAAATGGGGTTTTATTTTAATAATAAACCTTAACAGCTTCTTCCATATCCTCATAAAGTCCTAACGCTGCAAGAGCCCCTATCTTACCCCTAGAACCTGTGACCTCAACAAATTGAACTCCCGCTTCTTTTCCAACTTCTTCAGCCTCTTCAATGGTTTTCATAGATTTTTTAGCTGATATTCCGTATGATCTGAGCGTTGCTGGAATATTTATTCCATCTAGAACTGCCATTGCAGTTTTATCAGAAAGGGTGCTCTCCCTAAGAAGTTCACATGTTTTTTCTACGAGTTTATCTCGTTCCCCAGGTTTTACAGCAAATACCAGTGCTATTGCAACGCAGTTCTGGGTTTTGTTTGGGTTGTGTGGGAAAAGTTGGCAAGTGACATGATCCAGATATTCAAAACCCATCTGGCTGAGTTTCATGCCTATATTGTTTGCAAGGGTCCATGTAGCGCCTTCCTGCTTTGTGTCGGTGTCGTCGATTCCTATAACAACTTTCTGGAGTTTTGGAGTTACAACTGCAGCTCTTCCAACCTTTGAACCTCCTCCTATATCATAAAGTTCCACACGTTTCACTCCATGTGCCATTCCCCGGCACATTGCAGCCCCAACACCTGCGCCTGCAAGCCCCGCATGTACAACCTTCACTTCCTCCCCATCGACAGATACCTCTTCAATTCCAGCTGCTGCAAAGCTGGGTTTAAGGTTTAGATCGGTTTTTCCAACCTTAACTAAGTAAGTATGTTTGTCGCCATCTTTTTTTGAATCTAAAACTAGTTCGCTTGTTCTTTTGTACTGATAAATCATCCATCCAGACCCTGCTATACAGGGGTGGTATTCAACAAGTTCCACCAGGTCATCATCAACCATTGTAAGGACCTTTTTGTAGGGTGCTACCCACGGGTCCTTGAATTTCTCTTTTAAATCGTCAGGGGTCAATATTTCCATAAAATATCTCCATAAATCTTTTTAAATGTTCAACTAACTCTTTGTTACTAATGAAAATTATTTCCACAGAAAATTATTTCTAAATATAATATTCTACAGATTTACTATTAAAACTATTAAATTTCTACAATTAGAATTTTAAAATTACTATTAGAATTCTAGATTTTCTAGATTAAGTTGGATTTTTGTTAAATGTTAAATACTATTGTAAGTAGATCATTTTTTATCTTTTTTAATTTGATTTTTTAATATTTAAATTCGTATAAAATAAAATTCAATAAATAATTGTAGACTACTCTGTTACTAAAAAATAGTTAAAAAGAATTATTTAAAAAATCAATGAAGGTACATCTTTCTGAAAGGTTATTCCAAATTCACAAACATGATAGTAAATGATGATTAAAATAATTAAAAATAGAAAATAAAAAATTATTTCAAGTTATTTTAAACGTTCACACATCTTAACAACCGCTTCAACAGCACGTTTTCCATAATCAACACGCTGATGTGCCTCAAGTCTTGTCATTTTAGGGCCGGATATTCCCAGGCCAACTGGTTTGTTGTAATCCAGTGCAAGGTCTGCTATTTTACGTGAAGCATGCTGTGCTACAATCTCATCATGTCCTGTTGCACCTTCTATTACAGTACCGATAGTTACAACTGCATCGATGTCATCCTTTTCAAGGAGTTTTCTTATTGCAAGGGGCATATCAAAGACACCGGGAACTGTTATAACCTCTGTTATCTCAGAATCTAAAAATTTAGCATGTTCCTTTGCTAATTCTAACATCATATGAGTTATATCGTAGTTGAATTCAGATACTACAGCTCCTATTCTAACTTTTACCATTTTATAACCTCCACTCAATTTAAAAAAAATTCGTTTCGACTTAGAAAATATTTGGATAAAATTTCAGGGTTAAGAAAAGTTACCTTCAAATCCAAATCTGGCTTAAATAATTAGTACTTGTAATACTTTAAACCATATAAGCTACAAAAGCCGCAACTGAACTTAAAACCATTATGAGAATTATAAATAATGCTATAAACTGTGCTCTTGTCATGTTTCACGCTCCAAAAAACTGCGAAATCTCTGCAAGGGTCTCGCTTAATATCTGAACCTCATCCTTGGTGTTGTAGCAGTGAATCGAAGCCCTCACACTCCCCCCAAAGTCATAAGCTCCTGTGTGTCTTATGGCAGGGATTGCACAGTGGTGACCACTCCTAACACATATCCTCTTGAGCTCGTCCAGTATTTTAGCGACGTCATGTGGATTTGCGCCATTTATATTGAAGGCCACTATCCCATAAATATTTTCTGGATTGCCGTAAACTGTTGTGTTATCAACATCATTGATCCCCTCGAACATCAGCTTGGTGAGTTTCTGGGAATGCTTCTCAATCCTGTCAAGTCCTATGTTTTTTATGTAATCCACTGCAGTTCCAAGTCCTATGACTCCTGCTATGTTCTGTGTACCGCCTTCAAATCTTGCATGACCCTCTGCAAGTTTGAAGTCATCCTCTGTAACATCAAATACTGTTCCACCGCCAAGGTTCTCTGGCTGAAGCCCGTTCATTTTATCGGCCTTACAGTAAAGGAATCCAGTTCCAACAGGACCCATGATTCCCTTATGCCCCGGGAATGCCGTGAAGTCTGCTTTGATTTTTTTCACATCGAGTTCCATGTGGCCTGCAGACTGCGCAGCATCCACCATGTAAAGAAGATCATTTTCCTCTGCTATGTCCCCTACTTCATAGACTGGCTGGACAGATCCTATAGCATTTGAGACATGGGTGATTGTTATAAGTTTGGTGGTTTTATCAACGGCTTTTTCAATGTCAGCTGCATCAACGACACCATATTTATCGGCTTGAACTATCTTGAGGTTCACTCCCCTCTTTTTAAGGTTTAACCACGGCAGAAAGTTGGAATGATGTTCTATATTGGGAACTATCACAGAATCCCCTCGTTTGAAGTCAAGACCGTGTGCAACAAGGTTTATGGCCTCTGTGGTGTTCTTGGTAAATATGATCTCTTCAGGTTTGGAGTTTATGAACTTCGCGATCTTGGAGCGAGCCTTCTCGAACTCACTACTAGCTTTAACTGCAGTCCTGTAGGCCCCCCTACCTATATTTGCATTGTAGTTATAATAATAATTACACATTGCATCTACAACTGGTTTTGGGGTGGGTGTTGTGCTTGCAGCATCCATATAAATGATTTCATCAAGCATTGGTATGTCCTTTCTTATATCAGCATTTTCCATAGTGGATCTCCTAAATTCTCATAAATTTTCGATCTGATGTTTGAACATTCCTACACAAACCTATATAACTATTGTTATACATCTTCCCTCATTCAGTACTCACAGTTCATCACGTTTTAATTTCATCTAACCTGCGTTCAAAAAGATTATAATTAACTTATAATAACCTATAACTAAAATAATAAGTTTTAAAGGTTATATATCGTAAATTATAACTTTGAAAGTTTTCTTGCTACCTCTTCTGCCATTTCCATGGTTGACGAGCTGCCTCCAAGGTCGGATGTAACTATCTTACCCTCGTCAATGGTTTCAACCAGTGCTTTTTCAACTTTCCTGGCTTCATCCGGCTCTCCAAGATATTCCAGCATCAGCACAGTAGACAGTATCATTGCAGATGGATTTGCTATACCTTTGCCTGCAATATCCGGTGCAGAACCGTGTACTGGTTCGAATACTCCGTTCTTATCCCCAATATTTGCTGATGGTAACAATCCAAGTCCTCCAACAATTCCTGCTCCCTCATCTGAGAGAATATCACCGAAAAGGTTGCTTGTAACTATGACATCAAAGTCCTGGGGCCTGGTGACCAAGTACATTGCTGTTGCATCAACGTAAAAATCATTGGATTCAATATCATCATATTTTTCTGCTGTTTGGTAGAAAACTTCTTTAAATATACCATCAGTTTTTTTAAGCACGTTTGCTTTGTGCACAGCTGTAACTTTACTTCTTCCTGTTTTTTTTGCGTAGTCAAATGCAAAGTCACAGATCCTTCGTGTTGCAGAACGTGTGGTAATACGTAAAGCTGTTGCTCCCTCATCAGTGTACTCTTCATGACCCGAGTAAAGACCTTCTGTGTTTTCACGGACTATTACAAAGTCTACATCACCAAACTTGCCTGCCTTTCCATAGGAATGTACAGGACGAAGGTTAACATAGAGGTCAAGTTCTTTTCTAAGTTTAACAATCACATCTGCAGCTGATTCTCCAACAGCTCCGAAAAGACATGCCTGTGACTTTTTCACAGCGTCAATTGTCTCTTGAGGAAGTGCAACGCCGGTTTTTTCAGCGTATTCATCCCCTGCATCGGCAAAGGTGTAGTCAAATTCAATGCCAGATGCATTTAACACATGCAATGCCGCTTCCATAACTTCTTTTCCTATCCCATCACCAGGTATAACCGTTATTTTATACGTATTATGCGTACAACCATTTCCATTATTACCACAACAACATCCCATAGTATCAACTCCTGAATTTCTAGATAAAATTTCTTAGATAAATATCATGTTTATGTGAAATTAAATCGTTTATTATACCAATTAAATTGTTTAACCAATTATTTGAATTTTTTAATCAATTTAATCAGTTAATAGTCACTTATATAAATTTTAAAGGATTGAAAAATAATAAATTAGATTTTAATGAACCCTAATTAATTAAATTAATTCCTTTTTTAACCTAATCTTCTTTTATATCGGCAATGTGCTCTTTCAGATAAGGGATTAAACCACCTTTATTTAAAATTTCAAGCATGAAATCAGGTAATCCTTGGACTTCAAATTCCTTAGATGTGTTTAAATCCTTTAAAATCTCTTTATCCATGTCTATTTCGACTTCATCACCTTGGGAGATATTTTTTGAAATATCTTTGGCCTCTAAAAGTGGGAGTCCCACGTTTATGGAGTTCCTGTAAAATATTCTGGCAAATGACTCTGCAACCACTACAGAAATCCCAGCACCCTTAAGGGCAATTGGTGCGTGTTCTCTTGAAGAACCACATCCAAAGTTTTTTCCTGCAACGATTATGTCCCCTTTTTTAACTTTTTTAGAGAAATCAGGGTCGCTTCCTTCCATAACGTGTTCTGCAAGTTCCTTCTCACCTTTTAAGACCAGATATCTTCCGGGAATTATTACATCAGTGTCAACGTCATCTCCAAATTTCCAGACTTTTCCTTTCATTTTAACACCTTAAACCTTTATTTTAGTGATTTTATTTTATTAAATTACTTCATTTGTTTATCTGTGTGTTTATTTACAAGTTAAATTAAAACTTGTTTTAAATCCAGTTTTATATCCTAATTTACATTGCCCTTGGATCCGTGATCTTTCCGTAGATTGCAGATGATGCTGCAACTGCTGCTGAGCTGAGGTAGACTTCAGCATCAGGGCTTCCCTGTCTTCCTTTAAAATTCCTGTTGGATGTTGAAAGGCTCACCTCTCCTGGGCCAACCAATCCAACATGGCCTCCAAGGCAAGGTCCGCAGCAAGGGTTGCAAACAAGAGCACCTGAATCCACAAATGTCCTTAAAAGTCCTTCATCCATGGCTTGAGTGTATATCTCCCTTGAAGCAGGTATAACAAGCATTCGAATATTGTTGGATATACTGTGGCCTTTAAGGATCTTTGCAGCAGTTCTAAGGTCATCTAATCTGCCATTTGTGCATGATCCAAGGAAAACCTGATCAATCTGTGTTCCTTCAACCTCTGAAACAGGTTTGACGTTGTCAACATGATGAGGACACGCTACTTGTGGTTCAAGATCGTTGACATCTATTTCCATGGTTTTAAGAGATGCTGCATCAGAATCCGTCTTCATGACCTCGTACGATTTACTTGACCTTCCTTTAAGATAATCAAAGGTCTTTTGGTCAGGTTCTACAAGGCCTGTTTTTCCTCCCATCTCAATGGCCATGTTGCAAAGAACCATTCTATCAGATACGGACATCTCCTGAGTTGTTTCGCCCCCGAATTCACATGCCTTGTAGGTTGCACCGTCTGCACCAATTTTTCCAATGATGTTGAGCACGACATCCTTTGCGTAGACATAGTCGGATAGTTTCCCTGTGATATCAAATTTTATGGTTTCAGGAACTTTGAACCACAGTTTACCCGTTGCAAAGACCATTGCCATATCAGTTGAACCTATCCCTGTTGAAAATGCTCCTAACGCACCATGTGTACATGTATGGGAGTCTGTTCCAACTACAACTTCTCCTGGAACAATGTGCCCCTTTTCAGGCAGTACCTGATGACATACTCCTTCCCTAACATCGTAAAAGTTGTTTATTTTCTGCTCTTTCACGAATTTACGCATTTGAATGTGGTTATTGGCCGCTTCAATCGAATCTGCAGGGACCTGATGGTCAAACACAACAACTATCTTCTCTGGATCCCAGACTTTATCTACGCCTATCTTCTCAAATGATTCCACAGATAATGGTCCTGTTAGATCATGCGTCATTGCAACATCTATATTTGCCATTACTATTTCTCCAGCCTCTGCTTCTTTTTTACCTGAGGCTTTTGCAAGTATTTTCTCTGCCATTGTCAT
Source organism: Methanobacterium paludis (assembly GCF_000214725.1). Taxonomy (NCBI): domain Archaea; kingdom Methanobacteriati; phylum Methanobacteriota; class Methanobacteria; order Methanobacteriales; family Methanobacteriaceae; genus Methanobacterium; species Methanobacterium paludis. The sequence continues at coordinate 2,397,181 of NC_015574.1, forward strand.
GGACATGTAATTCCTCCTTTTATTAAAATTACCATATTTAAATGGATAATTCATATTTAATGGATAATTTTAATGGATAATTGTTAAAATGAATATTTTTACCAGAATGGGCCAAATCAAGCCCATTTATTAGCTAATTTTTTTTATAATTTTAATGAAGTTGTCAACCTCTTCAGGATTTAAAATCTTTAAAATCTTTTTAATTGTATTTTTATGAACCTGCTTATGCATTTTCATAATATTTTTACCTTTCGGCGTCAACTGAAGGAAATAAAACCGTTTATCAACGTTAGATTGGATCTTAGTCACAATTCCTAGCCCTATTAACTGATTAATAGCTACTGAAACTGTTGATTTTTTAACGTCCAGTGCTTTTGATAGTTCAGAAACGCTTATTCCTTCGTTCTTATTGATTAATTCAATATAATACAGTTGACGAATTGTATATTCTTTTAAATCCCCAGTAAGAAGCTGTGTTTGGAACTTTCTAATTAATTCACTTAATTTATCCATTGATTCTACAAGCTCAAGCTCTTGATTCATATTGTCACTCCACAGAATATATAGTTTTATCTAACTAACTATTATAAAAATGTTTTGAAAACTATGAAACCATATCAATGGATTATTCATCAAAAAATCAGTACCCATTATATTATATCTTAAAACTCATTATCGTCTTAAATAAATTTAATAAAATTATTGTTTATTATCGAATAGTCTTATCAAGCATGGATAAGTTATTAAGTAGGTAAAATAAGAATATAGGTCTAAATATTTATAGCAATTTTATATACTAATCTTATAAACTTAAAAAAAAAGTAATAACATATTTATATTAAGTAATAATTATATTAATTGAAACATGAAAAATACTTCTCATGTGCACTGGCTAAGAGTACTTAACCAGTGATAAGAAATATTTTAGTGAGGGAACCCAAATGACTGGTGAGATTAAAGAAGAAATAAAGAAAGAATATGAGAGAATCAAGGATAAAATCCCATACGAGGACTTTCTAAAGAAAATGGACGAAAGGAAGCACGACTATGAAGATGTGAGTTTCATGAGTGATCTCGATATAGCAAGGACGATCACTGGGGAATACATAAACGAAGAAAACACCCCTCTTTCAGAGAAGAATGAACAGAAAAAAATCTCTGAACTGGTATCCGGACAGGATAACATCAGTGTGACTGGGCGTATCATTCACATCTCAAACGTTAAAAAATTCACCAGCAGGAAGGGAAAAAACGGGAAACTTGCAAATATTATACTCGCCGATGAGACCGGCGAAATACGTGTTGTACTCTGGACAAACAACATAAGATCTCTCAAAGATGTCGAAGAAGGAGATATAGTCAAAGTAAACAGTGTTGAAGTTAAACAAGGGTTCAGAGAGGATGAACTACAGATGAACATGGACTCAACAATTAAAAAAATCCCTGAAGATTCTGAAGACATTTTCAAGGCCTTTCCAAAGTATGATGACAGCATAACCCAGATAAAGGACATTAAAGGTGACATGCAGGTTAACGTGATAGCGGGAATCATCAGGATACCAAGGATAAGAAGCTTCGATAAGAACGGTAAAGATGGTAAAGTCGCTTCTCTCGAAATTCAGGACAAAACTGGGACAATACAGTACACTCTCTGGAACAAGGACACTAATCTCATAGAAGATCTTAAACTCAAAGAGGGAGATTCTGTTAAAATACTCGGAGCACTGGGCCGTGAAAGGAATGGAGAAATATCTTTAACCCATTCATGGCTTGGAAGAATAATTAAAGGAGAATTTGATGTTCCGAAATTCAGTGAAAGCATTCTTAAAATTGGAGATGCCCATGAAATGAGGAACGTCACCATAATTGGGGTTGTGTGCAAAAATTATGATAAAATAACCTTTCAAAGAAATGACGGGACCGCTGGACAAGTTAAGTCCGTTGAAATCCAGGATGATACCGGCAGTATAAGGGTTACACTCTGGAACGATGACGCCGATGAAACAAAGTTGAACATTAAACAGAAGGACATACTCAAAATAATCGGCGGAAACATCGAATTTGACGAGTATTCCAGTACAGGATACAGGATAAACACCAACTGGAACAGCAAAATAATCATAAATCCGGAAATAGATGATAAATTGAAAAAAATACTGGAAGAACGTTGCGAGTACATCAAACCTGTCAAAGTAGCTGAGTTAAATGATAGGGATGATGAAGGGGACGAAGTGGACATAGTGGGAAGAATAGTAAATGTCTACGATCCAAATGAATTCCAGAGAAGCGATGGCACCACAGGATTGGTTAGAACCATTGAAATAGGAGACAGCACAGGAGTCATACGATCCTCACTCTGGGACGACAAAGCAGAAATGCCATTAAAAGAGGGCGATCCAGTAAAAATCGAAAATGCAAGAACCAGGCTTGGAGATTACATGGAGCTCAGCATAGGGAAAACTTCGAGGATAAGTGAACCAACTCCTGAAGAAATTAAAGATATCCCGTCTTTAACCGAAATAGAGAACAGGATATACACAACTAAGAAAATCGATGAACTTACAGAGAGTGACCGTAACGTAAGACTGATTGGAAGGATAATAAACGTTTATGATCCAAATAAATTTCAGAGAAATGACGGTACCACAGGGTTGGTCAGAACCATCGAAATAGGAGACAGTACCGGAGTCATACGATCCTCACTCTGGGACGACAAAGCAGAAGTACCATTAAAAGAGGGCGATCCAGTAAAAATCGAAAACCCACAGGTAAAAATGCGAGAAAATAGAGTAGAAATAAGTATTGGAAGAAGTACCCTTGTTACAAAACCAAAAGAAGATGAAATTGAGAAATTACCGTCTTTCGATGAAATTAAGGATATGATCTACAAAACACGGAAGATCGATGAAATTGAAGAAGAAGACCAGAATATAAAAGTAATAGGACAGGTCGTAGAGGCATATGGAAACAAAATACTCTATGAAATGTGTCCAAATTGTAATAAAAGAGTTACATTCTCTGATAACGCTTATATCTGCGATATATGTGGGGAGGAAATAGAAAACCCTAATTACCTCATGATAATTTCCTGTGTGGTAGAGGACGATACTGGAACCATGAGAACCACCTTCTTTAGAACGGCAGCTGAAGAGTTAATTGGAATGAATACCGATGAAGTGAGGGACGTTATCGAGAAAACTGGAGATGAGGGTTCCCTTGAAGAGAAAGTTGAGGATCTGGTTGGTCAGGAGATCACCATAATTGCAGATGCAAGCTTCGATGAGTACAACGAAGAGATACGGCTCAATGCCAAAAAAGTGCTGGATAAAAAACTTTGATCATTAAATCTTTAATATTTCTTTAAATATTAAAATTCTTTAAAAATTTCTTTAAAATAAGAATTTATAAGCATAAAATAGTCATAAAGTTTAAAAGGAGATTAAAATGGTGGAACTAGAGGATTTACCAAATGTTGGAGAGAAAACTGCCCAGAAACTGAGAGATGCAGGATTTGCTGATATGATGAGGCTTGCAACAGCAACGGCCAAAGAATTAAGTGTTAAAGCTGAGATTGGTGAGGGTGTTGCTGAAAAGGTTATAGAAGCCGCAAGAAAATCAGAACAAATTGATTTTGAAACTGCTCTGGACGTAATGGAAAGAAGAAAAGATGTGGGGCGATTAACTACAGGAAGCACCGGATTTGATGAACTTATAGGTGGTGGAATTGAAACACAATCTATAACAGAAGTATTCGGTGAATTCGGTTCGGGTAAAAGTCAGATATCACATGAAATTGCCGTAACTGTTCAGCTACCCCCAGAAAAAGGTGGACTTGGAGGAGAATGCGTTTTTATAGACACAGAAAATACTTTCAGGCCTGAGAGGATTAAACAGATTGCAGACGGCTTTGAACTGGATGTGGAAGAAGTTCTGCAGAAAATACACATTGCAAGGGCATTCAACTCAAGTCATCAGATCCTGATGGCAGACAAGATCAACGAACTGATACAGAAAGGTACAGATATTAAACTTGTAATCGTAGATTCATTGACGGCCCACTTCCGTGCAGAGTACGTCGGAAGGGAAACCCTCGCAACAAGGCAGCAGAAATTGAACCAGCACTTACACACATTGCAAACGATTGCAAACACCTATAACGTGGCTGTTTTTGTGACCAACCAGGTACAGTCCAAGCCTGACGCATTTTTCGGTAGCCCTACCAAAGCTGTTGGTGGACACATTCTTGCACACGCTGCAACCTACAGGATATGGCTCAAGAAAGGTCTTGCAGGTAAGAGGATTGCAAGGCTTGTGGACAGTCCTCACCTGCCAGAGGGAGAAGCTGTGTTCAAGATAGTTACCGAAGGAGTTGTAGATTAATATTTTTTTACCTTTAAGCATTGAAAGTAAAAATTAAATCTTTAATTCCTTCTCTATTTTTTATTTTTAGTTTTCGAACGTCAATACTATCATAAATAATCAAAGATAGTAAAATCTGTGCCAGAATCGAAACTTATTTTGTAAAAATTTGATTCATTAATTTTCAGTTATAATATCATAACATAATTTAACAACGTTAAAAAATACTTAAATAATAGTTATAATAAACACTATCAATCTCTGAATTGAAGATATGATGGTCATAAGATATCACTAGAACTAATTCTTTTTACCCATATTTTATCCTAAAATCTTTTATTCTAAATGTAATGTATTTTAAAATGTAATCAATCCAACTCATTTAAAATTAAAAAAATTTAAAAAAAATCGAATGATAAAATGAACTCACTAGAAACCATAATTCCCATTATCGTTCTTATAATAATAGGATACGCTACCAAGCGTGTCGGACTTTTGAAACCAGAAGATTCTATCAGCCTCAACAAGATCGTTGTTAACATAGCCATCCCGTCGCTGATTTTCATGGCAATGTACACTGCAGATCTATCTAGCATAGGAAGCCTTGCAGAGATAACAATGATATGTTTATCAGTCGGGGCTTTAGGGGGTTTAATGGGCTTCATCTTTTCAAAAATAAGGAAATATCCTAAAAAAACTCGATGGAGCATCACAGTCACATCAGCAATGTTCAACTCCGGTTTTATGGGCTACCCCATAGTTTTAGGTGTTTTTGGTGCCGAAGGGCTTGTAAGGGCTGTTTTCTATGATGCGGGTTCTACCATCATATTCATAATTTTTGGAATTCTTTTGCTCTTGGTTTTTGGTGGAAAATATTCAACAATAGCCAAACGTACCCTTCTATTTCCCCCGCTGTGGGGTATAATACTCGGAGTATCAGTTAACCTTTTACATCTTAACATAGGTTCTATGGCCCCTACCATCCTTAAATATTTAAGTGGGGCTGCTGTTCCATTAATAATGATGTCTCTTGGGCTTTCTCTGGAGATGGGTAGCCTGAAAAACTACGTTGAAGAAGCTTTAGCAGTTTCGGGTATTAAACTCATCTTAGCGCCTTTAGTTGCATTGTTAATGGTTAGTATTCTTGGTTTAAGCGGTCTTAACAGTCAGGTAACCGTTACGGAAGCTGCAATGCCCTCAGCAATGCTTGCCCTTGTACTGGCAATCACCTATGAACTGGATGTTAAAGCTGCAGGTGCTTGCATCTTTTTAAGTACTGTGTTCAGCATGGTAACCCTACCCATTATAATGGCGTTAATATAATCAAGGAAAAATAAAGAAAAAAGTAAGAATTAAAACATAATGGTTGGAACGTCAAAATGAAGGTTAATTGGGGTAAGAAGTGGAGAAAGAATTTTGAGAAACTTGAATATGAAACTTACGCCCTTTACCTGTCTTACAAAGATCCAAGAGTTCCATTATATGTTAGAATTCTTATAATTCTTTTTGTGGCCTATATTTTAAGTCCTATCGATTTCATACCAGATTTCATACCTGTTCTCGGCTACCTGGATGATTTTCTCCTTGTAACTGTGGGTGTTCCCATATTAATTAAGATGATCCCAAAAGAGATTTTAAAGGAGCATAGAACAGAAGCACGACTTAAATTTAAGAATAATAAACCAAAAAACAGTTATATAGGTTTAATTGTAATTTTAATCTGGATACTAATTATTTTTATAATTTTAAAAGTTTTTTTTAGATTATATTAGAATTAAATGAAAACTAAGGATTATTTAACTAAAATACTGTTTTATGAGAATTTAAATTTGAGCTAAATCTTCTCATATATAAACTTTGTATAAAAAAATAAATAGAAAACTTTATTTGTTGAGGTGTTAGACGTTAGACCATAACATAATAATTGTCACATATTAATTGGAATAGGTGATCTAATTGGCAGAAGAAAAAAAACAAGAAACAACCGAAGAACCAAAAATCGGAGTATACGTTTGTCACTGTGGTATTAACATAGCCGGTGTCGTTGACGTTGAAGCCGTAAAAGATTACGCAGCAACACTTCCAAATGTTGTTGTATCTGAAGACTACAAGTACATGTGTTCAGACCCAGGACAAAACCTTGTTCAGGATGATATTAAAGAAAAGGGACTTAACAGAATAGTTGTTGCAGCATGCTCCCCAAGGCTCCACGAGCCAACATTCAGGAGAGCTGTCAGAGAAGCAGGACTTAACCAGTTCCTATTTGAATTTGCAAACCTCAGGGAGCACGATTCATGGGTGCACATGGATGAACCCGAAGCAGCAACCGAAAAAGCAAAAGACCTCGTAAGAATGGCAGTTGCAAAAGCAAGATTATTAGAGCCTTTAGAATCTGAAGTAGTATCTGTTACAGACAAAGCTCTTGTCATAGGTGGAGGAGTTGCAGGAATTCAGTCCGCACTCGACCTTGCAGACATGGGATTCAAAACCTACCTGGTTGAGAGAAATCCAACCATAGGTGGAAGAATGGCCCAGCTGGACAAAACATTCCCTACACTCGACTGTTCCATGTGTATCCTCGCACCTAAAATGGTAGACGTTGGAAAACACGAGAACATCGAACTTCTAACTTACTCAGAAGTCAAAAATGTCGACGGTTACATAGGTAACTTCAAAGTCACAGTAGAGAAAAAACCAAGGTACATAAACGAAGAGTTATGTACTGGATGCGGAAGCTGTAGTGAAGTTTGCCCAATAGAAATACCAAACTACTTCGATGAAGGAGTTGGTATGGTAAAAGCAACCTACATACCATTCCCACAGGCAGTTCCACTATGTGCAACCATAGACAACGATTACTGTATCGAATGCCACCTCTGTGACACAATATGTGAAAGGGGAGCAATCAACCACGAACAGGAACCAGAGGAAATCGAACTTGACGTTGGTACCATCATAGTTGCAACAGGTTACGACCCATACGATCCAACAGAGAAGACAGAATACATCTACGGAGATGCTAAAAACGTCATAACAGGTCTTGAACTTGAAAGATACATAAACGCATCAGGACCAACTCAGGGACACGTTGTTGTGCCTTCAAGCGGCAAAACACCAAAACGTGTTGCATTTATACAGTGCGTTGGTTCAAGGGACGAACAGATCCACAAACCATACTGTTCAAGGGTCTGCTGTATGTACGCAATGAAAAATGCTCAGCTTATCATAGACCACGAACCTGACACCGAAGTTGCAATCTACTACATGGATATAAGGGCATTTGGTAAAGGATTTGAAGAGTTCTACAAACGGTCACAGGAGAAATATGGTATCAAATTCATCAGAGGTCGACCAGCATCTGTAATAGAGAACCCTGACGAAAGTTTAACCATAAGAGCAGAAGACAGCTTCCTTGGAAAAGTCACAGAATACGACTACGACATGGTAGTTTTATCTGTAGGTCTACAGCCACCAGCAGGTATAGAAACCTTAAGACAGACTTTAGGTATCTCTAAGAGTGCTGATGGGTTCCTTATGGAAGCTCACCCAAAACTCAGGCCTGTTGACACATTAACAGACGGTATTTACCTTGCAGGAGTATCACAGGGACCAAAAGATATTCCTGACGCAGTTGCACAAGCATCAGGTGCAGCAGCAAGAGCAGCAATACCAATGGTTAAAGGTGAAGTGGAAATCGAACCTATAGTTGCATTAGTAGACGAAGATGTCTGCGGTGGATGCGAAGTGTGCATAGAACTATGCCCATTCGGTGCAATTGAAAGGATAGATGAAAAAGCTCACATAAACATCGCATTATGTAAAGGATGCGGAACTTGTGTAGGAGCATGCCCATCTGGAGCACTTGACCAGCAGCACTTCAAAACAGCTCAGATTATGGCTCAGATTGAAGCTGCACTAAACGAACCAGCAAAATAAGCAGGGTTTAAACCCTTCTTTTTCTTTATTTTTCTTTCAATGCTGTTTTATTTTGTTTTATTTCAAATACTATTTCAACAAAATCGGTTTAACAAAACGGATTTTATTACCTAAATGAATTATTTAGACTTATTTTTAGACTTATTCTCAAAATGAACCCAAATTTCGATTGTATCATAGTTTATAGGTTATTTTTTTCAAGTTTATAATATGAAACTAAATATCAGTTTTCATCTTCTTAATTCAAATTTAACATTTTAGTTTTCATCGATCATCCAAGTAGTCTTTCTAAACTTTTTAGAATATTTGAAAATATTCAGTATGAAAATTAGAAAAAATAGAAAATTTTTATTATCCTCACATTCATTTTAATAAATAGGGAGTTGGAAAAGTGTACCAGGAACTGGGTGGAAAACTAAAAGAAATATTGAAACTTGAAAGGGAACCTGTAGCTTTAAAATGGTCCGTGAGAGAGCCAAGAAACATGAAAAAAGAGGAAGGAAAGTCAAGGTTCTGCACCAAACTTGAAAAAGCCATGAATGGGAAGATCTTCTATTCAACTGCCGATGAAGAGGAATGTATGGGTGGCATGAGATACTCAGGAATGAATGATCCAAAAGAATTCCCTCCAAATATGCAGAGCGGTTCATTCCTTATTCCAGGAGGGGTTTTTAAAAACATCCCTGCAACACAGCGGGCCTGGAAACACAACGTAGCCATTGACCCGGGCATATTCCAGGCAATAATGTTTGCACCCCTTCAAAAGTCCCCATTCGAGCCAGACATTATTTTCATCGTGGGTAACGCAAGACAGGGCATGGAAATACTGCATGCCAATACCTACGACTCAGGAGTCCAAAACGAAGGGGCCGACGTTGGGCCGATCTGCAGTTCCATGGCAGCCAGACCCTATATCACAGGCAAGGTAACTTACGGCTTCGGTGATATCGGATCTCGAAATAACATGAACCTGAACCCTGAAGACGTTATGGTAAGTATTCCTGCAGGGGATCTGGAACGTATAGTCACAAATCTTGAGGAAATGAAGACCAAAACCCTCTTTAAAATGGGTTAATCCTGAATTAATTAATCTGGATTAACCCATATTATTCTCACATTTCCAATTTTTTAATAAGGAATCTTTAGATTTAAAAAATCTTAATAAATCAGTTAAATCCAATAAAAAGTTTAAATATTAAAATTCAAGTAAATTAAAGAGTTAAATGCGCTAACTCTCAAAATTGTTTATTTTGAAAGTATTTATACCCGGTGGATTTTATACATAGATCAAGGTACCCTTAACAAATTAATTTAATGTTTATTTTGGAGGATAATTAATGTCTAAAAATCAGGAATACGCTCTAAAAATAAAAGAACTTACAAAAGAGCATCATAAATGGATGGAAAATAGTATAAATCTTATAGCAAGTGAAAACATAACAAGCACAAGCGTTAGGGAAGCCTTAGCTTCAGATCTTTCCCATAGATACGCTGAAGGTCTATCGGGCTGTAGGTTATACGAGGGCTGCAAATATGTGGATCAGATAGAGGATATAACAGTAGACCTCTCGAAGAAGATATTCAAAGCAGAGCACGCAAATGTACAACCCGTATCTGGTGTTGTTGCAAATTTAGCAACATTTTTTGCCCTTGCAAACTTCAACGACCGCATAATGGCGTTAGAAGTACCTGTAGGTGGCCATATAAGCCATGCCAATGTTAGTGCAGCTGGTGTAAGGGGATTAAAAGTAACTCCCCATCCTTTCGATGAGAATAAAATGAACATAGACCCAGACGCCATGAAAAAAGAGATTTTAGAGAAAAAACCTAAGATCGTGCTTTTAGGTGGAAGTGTATTCCTATTCCCACACCCAGTTAAAGAGGCAAGAGAAGCTGCAGACGAAGTGGGTGCAAAAGTAATGTACGATGGAGCACACGTGCTGGGGTTAATAGCTGGGGGTAGGTTCCAGGACCCACTCAAAGAGGGTGCAGACGTTGTTGCAGGAAGTACCCATAAAACTTTCCCTGGCCCACAAGGAGGTATAATACTCTGTAAAGAAGATATAAGCCGTAAAATTGATGATGCAGTCTTCCCCGGTGTTGTGAGTAACCACCATCTCCACCACCTGGCAGCCCTTGGAATTGCAACCGCGGAAATGCTGGAATTCGGTAGCGCCTACGCAGATCAGATCATCAAAAATGCCAAAGCCCTTGCACAGAACCTCTACGAACTCGGATTCAATGTACTGTGTGAAGATCTTGGATTTACAGAGAGCCATCAGGTCGCAATGGATGTTTCAAACCTTGGTGACGTTGCAAAACTGGCAAAAGAACTTGAATCAAACAACATAATCCTCAACAAGAACCTGCTTCCATGGGATGATGTTAACCGCTCTGATGATCCATCAGGTATCCGTATCGGAACCCAGGAAATAACAAGACGAGGATTGAAAGAATCCCACATGAGTGAAGTTGCAGAGTTCATCAAAAGGGTTGCAATGAACAGTGAAAATGTTAAAGACGAAGTAACAGAGTTTATGGGCCAGTACAACAAAGTTCACTATGCATTCAAGGAAGATGACGCCTACAAGTACATAGAATTCTGAATATGATTTATATTTTGAGTATAGATTATATTCAGAATATTTTGAGTATAATTATATTTAGATGTTAAATGGCTTAATTTGAGCGTGTTTATGGATCATTTGATGTTAAGATTTGAAAATAAATTTTCATCTCTTTTTATTTTCAGAATTTTTTTTTGAGATTTGGAAAATTCGGGGCAGAAACATATGAAAATAGCTTGGGGAATTACAGGAGCAGGACACCTGCTTCAGGAAAGTGTCGACATTCTCGTTGAACTTTCAAAAGAACATACTGTAACTGTTATGCTTTCAGGAGCAGGAGAGGAAGTTCTTAAAATGTACGGCCTCTTTGACAGGGTTAAAAATGTGACAGGCGGTTATTACAGGGAACTTGTTCGTGAAGACGACCAGAGGTCAAGCTTCCCCATGACCGGCCGTTTTTCACTTGGAAAGTACGACCTTCTATTCGTTTCTCCAACAACTGCAAATACCGTGGCTAAAATAGTAAATGGAATATCAGACACCTTAATAACCAACGCAGTTGCTCAGGCAGGTAAAGGAGGGATTAAAACCTGCATAATTCCAGTGGATCTGGAATCAGGTGATGTTGAAACTGTTCTGCCCTCAAAACTCGAGCTAAAGTTGTGCCAAAGCTGTGAAATCTGTGAATCAGCTGCAGCATGCCCTTCAGATGCCATAACCCCCGGTATTGAGATAAACCTACTACAATGTAAGGGCTGCGGGGCCTGCCAGTTGGCATGCCCATTTGGAGCCGTAACTGGTGGGAAAATCATCACGATCCATATGAGGGAAATAGACATTCAAAACACCCAGAAACTCCACAAATTCGATGATATTGAAGTTTTAGGGCAACCAGATGATATTAAACGGATTTTATAAGGATCCAAGCTTATAATGATATTAAAGAGATATTAAGGATTTTTAGGATTTTTAGGATTTGTCCCTTAAAAATTTTTAAAGATTAACGAATTTAAGTTATTAAAATATTTTTTAACGGCCTTCTACTTGTTAAGTCGCTCTTATTCTGTTTTCTCATCATTTATATCTAAAACTAATGGTATCTTATTTTTAAAGTATATTTTTTTACTTTAAGGTTTTAAATGGTTCAAAAGAGTCTGTTTAAATGATCTTAATAAAATGAAAACTGTATTAAAAGATTAGATACATATAATAATAAAAGGACTTTTTTAAAAACAAACATTTCGGAGGGTATGAAATGCCTGAAGAACATAAAAGGATAAATTTTCTCATAGAAGAACTCCAAAATGATGATTGGGCCGTTAGAGAAGATGCTGCAGAACTTCTTGCAGAAATTGGGGATCCAGGAGCCGTGGATCCATTGATAAAAGCTCTTGAAGACAAAGATTGGCATGTAAGGGAAACTGCTGCCCTTGCACTTGGCACATTCAATGACAAACGTGCTGTTAAACCCCTGATAAATGTTTTAGAAGATGAAAACAATGGGGTGAAATACGCTGTTGCACTGAGTTTGGGTGCATTGGGAGATAAAGAAGCAGTAGCCCCCCTCAAAAAAGCATTGGATGAAAATCCTACCATGAAAAATGTTGTAGAAATAGCACTTGAAAAAATAGAAATGAAACCAGAGAAAGGTTAGATATTTCAATAAAAATGATATTTCAATAAAAATAATTCGATGTAGAGACCTGGAATGGGGTCATTGAAGAGAGTTTTGGTTTATTGCTACTCTATCCAGTATTCTAAAAAATATAAAAGTTAACTGTTAACTCCTGATCTTAAGGTAAGCTACAGCCATGAAAAAAACACCCACAACTGTCCATACAGCTCCAGAAGAGTAATCTTTAAGGTATATAAAACTGTAAACTCCTAGAATTATCAGTACCAATGCAAAAAAGTATAAAAGCAATTGTTTCATGTACATATCTTTTAATCATTAAAATTCTGTATTTAAATCTTTTCCTAGAATTTGAGAATTTAATAAACTTTTTTTAAACTCGTTGAGCTTAATGATCTAACTAATTTGATAAATAAAACTATTAAAAAAGATTCAAACTCCCCTTATAAGTTTAAACTGTACCCTAAATTTTATCAGCCCCTCCTATTATCAACAATACCTTAGTCAAAAAAATCATTTTTATTTATTATTCACACTATTCAAAGTCTCATGAAGATTCCAACTCTTCTCCATCATGGTTTTTAAGGTGTGATAAACCTTTTCAGCCCCAACGATCTCTTCATCATCAATATTCCATTCCACAGGATGCATTAGAAACGGCTGGGATTGGTTACCCCCAATTCCACCATGGCTCCCTATAAGTTCCTCAAACGCGGCAACTTCCCCTGTTTCAGGGTCATAAAAACTGTTTACAATGATGTCAGGCACGTACTTGAAGCTGTCAGTCCTCCTTAGGTGGTGGGCAGCATTTGCACCAAAGTCTGAAAGTGGATTTTCTCCTTCAAATTCATCATCATCGAGATAATAAGTCCCCTTTGAACCTATTACAATGGTTCCATGTTCTTCAGAGCGCACCATTATAAATCCTATACCCTCATGCCGGACAATACCGGGTATGAGGTTTGGAAATGCTTCGTTAAGCTCTTCATAGGTCATGCGTCCATCCCATTCATTGAAGTATATTAGGCCCAGATTCCCTGAGGCCAAAACAACTGTTTGAGCTTCTTCTGGGGAAATATATCGAGGTTTATGCATTTTTTGGGGTTTATCCAGAGATTTAAACGTCCGTCTTATGAATGGGTTCTCAGTGACCGATGCCATTACACTTCTCCCAAATTCTCTGCTGCTTTCAACTGTGCTTGCTGTTTTTTGATTTATAAAATCTTTACCTTCAGTTATAGGATATTTAACAGCTTGACTGAAGTGGTCAACGTTGGTGTAAAGGGCGCTGTGGATAGTTATGTCCTCTGGGAGTAATCCGCGCACCAAATCCTCAAGTGTAATACCGTAGCGCTGTTTGAATGTTGCACCGTTACTTTGCCCATGATCAGAAAGTACGATGAGATTGTAAGGACGAGGCACATCTCTTCTTACATTTTCGAGTCTTTTAAACTGTTTATCAATTTTTCTAAGGGCATAAAATGCATCGAAGTCTTCAACACCAGAATGGTGGGCTATTTCATCGTACCCCACATAGGTTGCGTATGCTGCATCCACCTTACCCGCCATCATATCTCCAGCTATTGTGTAGGTGGTTATCTCCCTGAGGAACACGTTTGCAGTCGCACGTACTGGTAAATAGAGAAGGCTGCGATTCATCCGTGGCTTAATATTTTTTATCGACTGTCTTATACGTGACCCAATTTCCATGAACATGTCTCCGACTAAAAGCACTAATGTACGTGCGAAGTTGTATGGGTTTGAGTAGAAGAAGTACCATGCCCTGGTGTAGAACATCTTCAGGTTGCTGAGTTTGCTGTAGGTGAAAATGGTGTTGGTGGCATCCCCAGAAAATAGGTTGGACCTGCTGGCACCGTTAACTGAAAGCAGACCTTTGCCATTAGATACACGTTTTTCAATCAAAGGAGCGTCGAACAAGCCCGTTGAAACCCTTAGTTTGTTGTTATTCTCCTTCTCAACCCACCTAAATGCAGGCAGATCTTGGTTGTTTCCATGGAGGATTCCTGCTTGGGACGCACCGGTCTGGCTTGACAGGTCCGTTTCCCAACCTTTGATCCTGTGGCTCCCTTTTTCAAGCCAGCTTTTAAGGGTGGGCATGTACCCCCTGCTTATGGCTTTTTTAAGGGTTGATTCTGCAAGGCCATCGATCTCAAGGAATATGAATCCCTGTTTTCCAGTATCAACATCCTTAACCCTATGTTTTAGATCCCTTCCAAGTACGGCCCTGTAGTAGGATGCCTCATCATCTATGGTTAAAATAGCTGAAACCACGGTATTTATTGCTGCAATTCCAATAGGTACCAGAATAAATGCCCATCCACTTATACTGATCCCTGGCACGAACTGGCTTGCAATCCATATAATAAATCCGTTCAAAAGAAGTGCACCTACACCAAAGGTGAAAACCAGGAAACTAAGGGTGTAGTAAGATAGAAATGGCCATAAAAATGCATTTAAAAGCCCAATAACTGCAACAGCCACTATTGCAGTCTCCCAACTTTCTACAGTCAGACCAGGAACAATTGAAGCCATGATCATGAGCCCAACAACTTCGCTGGCCCATAGTGTCAGTGTACGTCCAATCCAAAGGAGATATTCCTTTCCGTGATTTTCCATTTTAAGTCCTCTTAATTGAAAACTTTAATTATATGGTTGTTTTTGTGAATTATTACGCATGATTGGGTAATATACCTTTAACATACTTGTAAAAACCAATGGATATAAAAAACCCAATTGATCTTGACTTCTAATTGAAATTTTTGCTTTGAAGTTTGAACACCGTTATTTCAGGAGGACAGTTGATCCTCAACCAGAAAACATTGGTCCCAAGACCTCTGTTGGTGTACTGAACCATGTCACCTACTTGATACTTACCAATTGGATATTTTTTAAAGTTAGATCCCTTAAATGGGGTTCCAAATCCTGGGATAACCATTTGTCCCCCATGAGAATGTCCTGAAAGTTGCAGACTGAATCTTCCTGTGGCAGCACTTGTATCTGCAAAGTCGGGTTCATGCACAAGAAGTATGGCCGGTCCTGCAGATGGAAGCTTTTCAAGCACCAGATCAAGGTCCTGGTGGTTTAATGTGATACTGTCCACCCCTGCAATGTGCAGCATAGCCTCTCCCCGTTTCAGGGTGTAAACATCGTTATTCAGATCTATGATGTTGTTTTCATCCATTATTTTAAGGATTTTTTCTGCACCCATGACATGGTCATGATTTCCCAGTACAGAAACCGTTGCATCGTGGGGTTGCAGATTTTTGAGGGATCTCAACATTTCCATAACTGGTTCATCAGCCAAGTAGGAGACAGAATCCCCAGTTATGGCCACAAGATCTGGTTTTTGCTGGTTTACAAGGTTAACCACACCTTTAATACGTTTTTCAGATATCCACTGCCCTAAATGGATGTCGCTTATGTGTACTATTCGATAATTGTTGAATACAGGGTCTAAATCGGGAATTGTTACCTTAACAGGTACTACTTCAAAGTCCCCTGGGTTGAAATCATGGAATCCCATTTTATCTCGAAATCCAGACATTGCAAGCTGCATTTTCTGCCTCAATATCAGGGCCTTTAGATTATAAGAAGATTTTTTCATTGATTTCACTTTAAAAGCTCATTTAAAAGGAAACAACCTTTGATTTGGATTTTAATAAATTTATACCTTACATCAAGTTTTATATATCCTTTTAGATCGTTTAAAACCAATCTATGCATGATCCACTAATTTTTCTCAGGAATTCGATCTTATCATTAGGTTAGTTTATAATCCTAAATCTAGTTTAGGATTATCTAATCCTCTTCCAAAAGACTCGTGAGATAAACAATCATTTCAATCTCTTCACGTGCCACGAAGTCCTCAGGTTTGTACTGGGCCTCTTGGCTTTTGAACGGGAAATATTCCTCCTCAAAATATGTTGTTATGTACATATCTCCATTTTTTAGAGTTACTTTTCCTTCAACACGTTTTTCAAGCTTTTTCTGGGTTTCCAGATCAATTCCAGTCACCTTACAGGTAACGTAATATCTTTTTGAACTTGTTGAAGCTCCATAATCAACAATTTTTACCTCCATAGTACGCCTCCAAACATTTACTCCATATTATTTACTCAATTCCATGCTTCTTCATTCTGTACATGATTTTTTATCATTTGAGTTACCTTATGAGTTAACTAATGGTTTTTTTATCGTTAAACATGGTCACATGTGAAGTCCAGCTCATCACCGATTTGTGTGCTGGATGATGCCAATAAACCCTTTTCAAATTCTATAACATATTTTGCAGGGGCTTTTGGCGTGTAGGTTTTCCAAGGCCCTATTGAAATCACGTCAACAACCTTTCTATTGGAATCTGCAAAGATTATGTCCAGTGGCATCTTCATAAAAAACATATGGATGGCAGAACCATGTCTGCTTCGACTCTTTGGAAGTTTTAATATCAACCCTCTTTCTAAATTCTTTTTAAACATCAGCCCCAGGAACCTCGACATGAAACTGTCTGCAATATCTGCATGCCCAAGTTCTGTTCCCTTACTCTTATTAATCACGGATACGTAACTCATTCTGGAAGTATGCATGTTCTCTCTCCATTATACTAAATTTCTTAAACCTACTAAATTTCTTAAACCCCTACTAAAATTTAATCTAAAATAATGTATAAAACTGCTATCTGATTAAATTTTTGGGGATTCATGAGTAACTCTACAAAAGAAACTAATTTTCAATAAAAGCTTTTATTTGAAATAATGAGTTTAATGGATTTAATTGGACTAAAAAAATTATTTCTTATGTTAAAATATCATCATGATGCCGTTAAACTTTTCTCAATGAATAAACATGTTTTAGCATTATGTGTAATACCTGTGTAAATTTTATTTTTAAGTTCTTGATCTAAATACTATTATAAGGATTTATAAGGATCAATTTTTATATCATCAGTTTCAAAAGCCATGTTAGATTACCCCAAAATGGAGTTATGTATTATTTTTTAGGGTACGATGCACAAAAAAAATTTGTATATTGGTCTAAAAACGTAACTCTTAGGATATTATAACAAATTAACTAACAAGTTTTGGAGGTTAGGTTCATGAGAAATATCATAGTTAAAGAGCTTATCCAGAAACCAATTGAAGAACAAGAAGTAGAGATAATAGAAAGAAAAGGTATAGGACACCCAGACAGCATAAGCGATGGAATTGCAGAATCTGTGAGCAGAGCCCTATGCAAAGCTTACATGGAAAAATTTGACGGTCACATAATGCACCACAACACAGATGAGGTGCAGATCACTGCAGGAGAATCAGACCCCCATTTCGGTGGAGGAGAAATAATAAAACCAATAGAAATACTCCTGACAGGTAGGGGCGTTTCAGAGTATGATGGAACAAAAATAGGAATTGACAGAATAGCCATAACCGCTGCCAAAGAATATTTGAAGGAAAATATCATAAACCTGGACGTTGAAACCTCCACGGTGGTGGAGTGCAAAATAGGTCATGGATCAGGAGACCTTGTGGACGTGTTCAGAAGGGAAGGAATGCCCTCATCCAACGACACCTCATTTGGTGTGGGATATGCTCCATTCTCCGAGACAGAAACCATAGTTCTGGAAACAGAAAAACTTTTAAACTCCAGAAACTTCAAGAAGAAGTATCCACAGGTAGGAGAAGACATAAAAGTTATGGGCCTAAGGGAGAACGGAGATATAACCCTTACAATAGCCTGCGCAATGGTATCCAAATACGTGGACGGTAAAAACACCTATCTCAATGTTAAAGAGGAACTTAACAACATAGTAACAGATCTGGCCCTTAAACACACAGACAGGACTGTTCAAACCTTCATAAACACCGGAGACGACCCAACCTGCGATTCAGAAAAAGGATATTACCTGACAGTTACCGGAACATCAGCAGAGATGGGAGACGACGGCTCAGTTGGAAGGGGAAACAGAGCAAACGGCCTTATAACACCTAACAGGCCAATGTCAATGGAAGCAACCTCTGGTAAAAACCCAATAAACCACGTTGGTAAAATATACAACCTCCTGTCAAATAAAATGGCAGAGGATATAGCAAAAGATGTGGAAGGAGTTAAACAGGTCCATATAATGTTATTAAGTCAGATAGGTCAACCTATAGACCATCCTAAAGCTGCAAGTGCGCAGATCATCCTTGAAGACGGTTACAAAATGGAATCAGTTAACAAAGATGTGGAAGGAGTAATGGATTCCTGGCTTCAGGATATAGGTAAAATCACTGAAATGATGGTTGAAGGAAAGGTTAGAACTTTTTAACCGATACAGATAGAGGGGTTTAAAATATTTATGTTTTTAAACTCCTTACCTTTTTAGATGATTTCAAAAGTACATTTAAACCATATATCTTTAGAAATTATATCTTTAAATGTGTTTTTAAGAGATTTTACTTGAAAAAACGTGAATTTGGTTGTTAGATCTGAAAATATTTCATGATCCATAGATTAAGTTTTTTATTTTTTTAATGATTGTTTATTTTAACTCAATTTCTGCCTTTAATTAAACTATTTTATATACTAATAACAAACCTTAGATGTGAATTCACAATAACGAAAAATCATAAAAATCACAGGAGATTAGAAATGCCAATAGAAGAGGCTCAACGGGCATATGAATCAAGGATCATCGAGAAGAAAATCCAGAATTTCTGGAATGATGAAGACGTATACGAAAAGACCAAGAAAATGCGGGAAAAAAAACCTAAATACTCATTTTTAGACGGTCCACCATATTGTAGCGGAAGAATACATCTGGGAACAGCCTGGAACAAAATAATCAAGGACACGTATCTTCGATACAAAAGCATGTCCGGATTCTCCGTCAGAAGACAACCTGGATGGGACACCCACGGACTTCCGATCGAACACAAGGTCGAAGAAATAATGGGTTTAAAGAGTAAAAAAGAAATAGAGGAACGTGTCGGAATTGAAACATTCGTGAATAAGTGTAAAGAATTTGCGGTGGAAAACAAAGGCCTCATGACAGACCAGTTCAAAATGCTCGGTGTTTGGATGGACTGGGACAAACCCTACGTGACCTACGACACCAAGTACATGGAATCATGCTGGTGGACCCTTAAAAGGGCACATGAAAAGGACCTGCTCATAAGGGATAAGAGAGTTATCACATGGTGCCCTCACTGTGAAACAGCCCTTGCAATGGCAGAAATAGACTACGACGACAAAGAAGACCCTTCCATCTACGTTAAATTTCCATTGGCCCAGCAGGAAAGCGAAGATTACACAACCTACGTCCTGGTCTGGACAACCACACCATGGACATTGCCTGCCAACATGGCGGTCTGTGTGCACCCTGACTTTGACTACGCATACGTAAAAGTCAATGAAGAAGTTTACATAATGGCAGAAGCCCTTGTAGACTCGTTATTTGGATCTGACCCTGAAGGACACGAACATGAGGATCAAAAATGCCAGTGCAGCCAAAAAAACTACGAAATCCTTAAAGTAGTTAAGGGTTCCGATCTGGAAGGACTGGAATATAAACATCCTCTTCTAGATGAAATACCGGTTCAAAATGAGTTTAAACACGTAATACTACCTGGTGAACATGTGACCCTTACAGAAGGTACAGGATGCGTTCATACAGCCCCAGGACACGGTCCTGACGACTTTGAAATCGGTAAAAAGTACGGACTGACCATATTCTGTCCTGTGGACGAGGCAGGATTGTTCATGGAAGATGCTGGGAAGTATGTTGGCCAGTTTGTAAAATTTGCAGATCCAAACATAATAGAAGACCTGAAATCCCACAACCTCCTCCTTAAGGATGGGATCATAAATCACCGTTACGGTTTCTGCTGGAGATGTAAAAGCCCAATAATCTACCTGGCAACCAAACAGTGGTTTTTGAAGGTAACAGATATAAAGGATCAAATGCTCAGCGAGCTTGATAAGGTGGAATGGGTCCCATCCTGGGCTGGAGAGAGTCGTTTCCGTAACTGGGTAGAAAATGCAAGGGACTGGACAATATCAAGGCAGAGATATTGGGGGATCCCAATTCCAATCTGGGTTTGTGAAGATTGTGGTGAAATAACAGTTGTAGGTTCTATAGATGAGTTGAGGGAACGTGCAGTTGACGGAGAACTTAAGGGAGATTTCATACACAGACCACACGTGGACGAAATAACCATCAGATGCCAGTGCGGAGGGAATATGAAACGAACTCCAGATGTTTTAGACGTCTGGATAGATTCAGGAGTTGCAGGATGGGCAGCCCTCCACTACCCTGAAGAAAAAAATCCATTTGAGGAATGGTACCCATACGATTTCATAACAGAAGGTCACGACCAGACACGTGGCTGGTTCTATTCTCAACTCGGCTGCGGAGTGATATCCCACGACAGTGCCCCCTACAAAAAGGTTTTAATGCATGGTTTCACCCTAGATGAAGAGGGTAAAAAAATGAGCAAGTCCCTTGGAAACGTTGTTGAACCAGATGAGGTTGTTGAAGTGTACGGGGCCGACGTTCTTAGATTCTACCTGCTCTGGGGTAACAAACCATGGGAAGACCTTAAATTCAATTGGGATGAGGTTAAAAATGTTAATAAGATGTTCAACATCCTCTGGAACGTTTACGTATTTTCAACCACTTACATGTCCATCGACAATTTCAACCCAACTCTTTACAGCGAAAAAGACCTCAAACTGCGTGATGAGGACCGCTGGATAACTTCACGTGCCAATTCAGTTGCAAAGGATGTTACAAAATCTCTGGAAGCACTGCACTTCCACAAAGCCACGAGGGCCATTAACAACTTCATACTTGAAGACCTGAGCAGATGGTACATCAGACTCATAAGGGGCAGAACATGGATAGAAAAAGATAATCCTGACAAGTTAGGGGCATACTACACTCTTTACAACGTTATAAAACTTCTTGTAAGGACCATGGCACCTATAGCACCCCATATCAGCGAAGAAATCTACCAGAACATGGTGAAAGGTGTTGAGGAAGATGCACCACAGAGTGTTCACATGCTTGACTGGGAATTTAACGAAACCCTCATAGATGAGGAGCTTGAAGCCAACATGGACGTTGTACGTGATATAATTGAGGCCTGCGCCAGAGCTCGTGACGTTGCCCGTTACAAACTAAGATGGCCTGTGATGGATGTTTTAATAGTTTCAGAGGATAAAAAAGTTCTTGATGCTGTTGTATCCCTTAAAAACGTTATAATGGAACAGGCCAACACCAAAGACGTTTTATCGTCCAGTAAATTTGAAGATGTAACCATACATGCCGGCCCTAACATGAAAACCCTGGGTCCTAAACTGCGTGGAGACGTTCCAAAGGTAGCATCGAAACTTGCAGAAGCTGATGGTGCTGTCATAGTTGAAAAACTCGAATCTGAAGGAGTTTACAAGGTAGAACTTGAGGACAAAACAATTGAACTTGCTCAAGATGATATTGTATTTGAAACAGAGTTACCAGAAAACATTGCAAGTTCAGAATTTGATGGTGGAAGCATATTTATCAACACAGAACTTACAGAAGAAATATTATCAGAAGCAATGGCTCGTGAGCTTATAAGAAGGATTCAAGACATGAGAAAGGACCTTGACCTTGATGTAGAGGCCAATATCGAGGTATCTGTTGATTGCAGTTCCAAATTCACGGGACTTATAGAAAACTTCATAGACTTTATTTCACATGAAGTCAGGGCAGATAAATTGATATTTGGAATTGAAAATGAAGATTACACCAAACAATGGAAAATAGAAGATGAAAATGTTAATGTAAACATTAAAGAGTCTTAAAATATTTGTATACTTCCTTAAAGTCTTTATAAAATAGAAAATTAAAGGATAATGAATATAGAACAGATAAGGTTGCATACTCCAGATTGTATGGATAGATGGTGATAAAATGGCTTTAGCAGATACTGAATTTGAATATATTAAAAAGGAACTTGAAAGAGAGCCTAACTCCCTGGAATATGGGATGCTGGACATAATGTTCTCAGAACACTGCTCCTACAAGAGCAGCCGCCCAATATTAAGACTGTTCCCAAATGAAGGTAAAAACGTGATTATAGGTCCTGGAGACGATGCAGGAATAGTTGAACTTACAGATGAACTTGCCCTGGTCATTGGAATGGAAAGTCACAACCATCCATCTGCAATCGAACCTTATGGAGGCGCAGGTACCGGAATTGGTGGAATAATCAGGGACATAATATCCATGGGGGCCAAACCAGTAGCACTGTTAGATTCACTCCGCTTTGGATACCTTGAAGACCCAAAATCAAGATACCTATTTGAACACGTGGTTAAAGGAATATCAGATTACGGTAACAGAGTTGGAATACCAACAGTAGGTGGAGAAGTTGAATTTGACGAGAACTTCAAGGCAAACCCACTTGTAAACGTGTTATGTGTGGGCATAGTCAGTAAAGACTCAATTGTAAAGGGAATAGCTCCTAACGTGGGAGACATCTTCGTACTAATGGGTGGGAGAACAGGACGTGACGGAATACACGGTGTTACCTTTGCATCTGAAGAACTGACAACTGCTTCTGAAATAGAGGACAGACCCGCAGTTCAGGTGGGAGATCCCTTCACCAAAAAACAGGTAATGGAAGCCACCTTCGAAGCCCTTGAAAAAATAGACATTCAAGGACTTAAAGACCTTGGAGGAGGAGGTTTAACCTGTTGCATCTCAGAAATGGCTGCAAAAAGTGAAAACGGGGCAGAAGTAGATATTACAAAAATACCTCTTCGTGAAAAAGGAATGACACCCTACGAGATAATGTTATCAGAATCTCAGGAGAGAATGGTCTTTGTTGTCCATCCTGAGGATGTTGACGATCTCATGACAATCTTCAAAAAATTCGAACTTCCTGCTGCTGCCGTTGGTAAAGTCACAGGCACAGGAAGGTTTGTGATGACCCAGAAAGGAGAGGTTATCTCAGATCTACCGTGCCAGCTCCTCTCAGACCCCCCTGTTATTAAAAGAGAGGCAAAAAAACCTGAAACTACTCCAGAATACGTTGAGATTGAGGAGGTTGATCCAGAAGAGGCCCTCCTTAAACTTCTATCATCCCAAAACATTGCAAGCAAAAAATGGGTTTACAGTCAGTACGATCATGAGGTGCAGATAAGAACCGTTGTAAAACCTGGAGACGATGCTGCTGTAATGCGCGTGGACGATGAAAGAGCATTTGCAATCACATCAGACTGCAACAGCATCCATACCCAGCTTGACCCATACCATGGAGGTGCTGGTTCCGTTGCAGAGGCCATAAGAAACGTTGTGAGCATGGGGGCCGAGCCAGTGTGCATAGCAGACTGTCTGAACTTTGGAAATCCAGAAAAACCAGAGGTTTTCTGGCAGTTTAAGGAGTGTATTAAGGGTATGTCAGATGTTGCAAACTGCTTCAGCACACCAGTTATAAGCGGTAACGTGAGCTTTTACAACGAAACAGAAGGAGTTACAGTTAACCCTTCACCTGTTGTGGGTGTTGCAGGAATCATGGACATAAAAGATATCAGAACATCTGAATTTAAAAATAGTGGCGATAAAATCATATTAATCGGTGCCACCCATGCCGAACTCGGTGGATCTGAATTTTACAGGTCTGTGCACGGCGTTGTGCAGGGAAAAGCTCCGCAAGTAAGGATGGAACAGGAATATGGTTCTGCAATGGCCGTACTTGAACTCATTAAAAATGACAGCAATGGCAATGTAACAGCAGTTCATGACCTTTCTGCCGGAGGACTTGGCGTTGCAATCTCTGAAATGACCATAGCAGGAGGCTTAGGAGCCCGTATAGATCTTTCAAAGGTTCCTGCAGATGAAACCCTAACAGTTTCTGAAATTCTTTTCTCAGAATCACACGGCAGATACCTTGTAACAGTTGAAAAAGATGTTGTAGATGAAATATTAAATAAAATTAAATCAAATAATATTTCTGCAGCCATTATAGGACAGGTAAATGGGGATAAACTTGTTATGAATGAATCAATTTCAATTCCTGTTGAAAAGCTTAAAAAATCTTACACAGGAGTTATAGAAAAATTTATGGCATGATGTTATGAAAAAAGAAGTTGTGAGACAACTAGTCCATGCATCCGGTGTTTTCATCGTTATTTTGGGCATGTTTGTTAAAGCAGAGCTTCTAATACTTCTATGTATAGGGATTGTAGTTCTTGTTGAGATGATGTTCAAACTCGACAAACACCACGACATCCCACTCTTTTCAACAATTTTCAGGACCTGTAAAAGACGTGATGATGAAAGAGGATTTGTATATTTCTTTATAGGAATCATATTAACCCTTTATATTTTTAAATTCAACATGGCAATTGCGAACGCCGCCATACTGATTCTGCTTTTTGGAGATTCTGTTTCAACCCTTGTGGGTCGTAGGTTTGGCAAACACCTCCTACCCTTTCAAAACAGGAAGACATTTGAAGGAAGTCTAGCATTCCTTTTTGTAGGGTTTTTACTGGCTTTTACACAGGTTCCAGTAATTCCGGCATTTTTTGGAGCATTATCAGGTATGATCACAGAGGCCTACAGCCCCATAGATGATAACATTCCAATACCACTTGTATCTGGTGCCATCATCAGTTTAGTTATGTATCTAATTTGAATTCTACTTCTAAAACTGTTCAATGGATATTCAATTGAAACTATTCAATAAAATATGAAATTATTCAATAATTTTAATTCTAAATCAGAGGCGTATGGCTCTTTCATGCTTGAAGTACCTCACGGTAATCAAAAATATGAAGGAAGATAAAAACACCGTGGGTAATGACAGCAACATGAT
Organism: Methanobacterium paludis; assembly: GCF_000214725.1. Classification (NCBI taxonomy): domain Archaea; kingdom Methanobacteriati; phylum Methanobacteriota; class Methanobacteria; order Methanobacteriales; family Methanobacteriaceae; genus Methanobacterium; species Methanobacterium paludis. The sequence goes on from NC_015574.1 coordinate 2,422,533, forward strand.
TTCAGGATTTATATTTGGTGTTGATGCCAGTTTAACCATCAAAACTGTTGGTATGAAGTTTAAAATGCCTTCAAAGTATGATGAGGTTATAAATAATGGCATGAATAGTAAAAAGGTTGCAAACACCAGCAGCATGGTTATTGCAGAGTTAGCCTCTTTGGTACTGTCAACCAGCATAGATATGAATATTCCCGCCCCGATAAAACCCAAACCTACGAAAAAGAGTATGAAAATCAGGGAAAATGAGTTGTATATTGGTACGTGAAGAATTTCCAGAATCAACATCCATGCAACACTCTGAACAAGAGAAAAAATTAGTATAGGCAATGTTTTTCCTAAAATAACCATTGAACTGGAAATTGGTGCCATTAAAAGAATTTCAAAGGTTTTTCTCTCTCTTTCTCCTACTATGCTGTCTGTTACTATGTTACCTGCAAGGAATATGGGCAGAAGAAGGATAAATGGTACTATGAAACCGTACATGATCTCCACAAAGTAAGGGCTGTCCAGGGCTATACCTGCATCCTGATTCTTTTTAACTCCAACAACGTTTAAAGTCACCAGATTCTGGACTTTTTGGATATCAGAATCGTTGACCCCTGCAGATTCTAACCTTTTTTCGACTTTAAATTTGTTAACAGCACTGTTTACCTTGGTGGACACCACAGGATAAAAAACATTGGCAGTATCCATGTGCACAGTTACATCTTGCTTTGGTTGAGATGAAACCTCAACAACAGCAACCAACCGGGTTCCAAGAAGATTATTTGCCTGATTCATGTCCTTGAAATAGATCAGATTCAAGTTCTGGGCTTCAAGATCCTTTGCAAGTGCAGAACCATTTAGATCCTGTGATATTCCAACTTTAAGGGATGAACTCAAACCGTAACTGTCTAGAAGATTCGGGTCCATTGCAATTGAACTTGCAACTGCAAGACCGAAGGCTCCAAAAATTATGAAGACCTGTACAAAAACCACCAGCAGGTAAATCTTATTTCTCAAGATATCTTGGGCTTCCTTCTTCGCAAGAGTTATTAGTTTCATAATTACCCCTAATAAGCACCATAATGCCATTGAATAATTATTTAATTAACCGTAACCTTCAAATTATCAAGTTATATTATCAAACCCGCCTTTGAATATTCCGGATGTTACCTTCTCTCAGTTCTAGAACTTATCTACAAATTCTACCGATTTTGGTTGTGTGTTATGGTTATGGTTATGGTTACTCTTCCCATTTTATTGATCATCACTTCCCTTCCATTCATTGGTTTCCCAATCCCATTATTAATATTCCATTATATATAATTATTACAAATTCTCAAGATCGAATACTTCTTCAATACATTGTTTCTGGAGGGCTTTGGTAATTCTGTAGGCTAAAATCAGGGAAGGATTGTATTTTCCCTGTTCTAATGCTATGATCGTCTGTCTGGTTACATCTACCAGTTTAGCCAAATCTTCCTGAGTTAAGTTCAGTTCCAAGCGATACTTTTTAATATTAGTCTTCATTGTCTCAGTTTCAATCCACTTTTGTTGAATAATCTCTCTTCTTGGAAGTTACAGTAAATGATAAAATAGTATAGATATTATTACATTCCCTGTTAACATAATTTTCATGCCAGTACACAGAATATGACCGCTTGAAAATCTTAATATCAAATCACGTTCTTATTCAGTCCTCCTTTTCCAGGCGGTAGTTTGTCACCGATTGGATGATTATTCCCACTACCAGGGCTAATATGATGAATGGGTCCACATAAACCCTGTTTTGCAAGATGTTGTAAGTTATTTCTATGATTAATCCTATGTTCAAAATTAACATCATTCCCCATGCAGAATTTCGCTCAGCAATTGCCTCATGCATTCTTTCCCTTTCATCTTTTTTCAGTTTCCACATGACATCCATAATATCCAGATTGGAAAATGAAAACAATACTGCAAATGCTATTATAAAAATCATGTTTCCAGAATAGACAGCGATGGTAATTAACACTAGCAGAACTAACGCCAGAACCCCAGAATAAACTGCACCCTGCCATGTACCTATACTAACTCCCCAACCACTGTATTTCCTTCTTTTAAACCATTCTGGTTTTGCAATTACCATGCTTTCGCCTCTTATTAATTATTCACTTAAATCGTGATTTTCTCCTTATCCAACCTATTTATCATAACTAATACTAAACCAAACGCAGCTGCAATTATTATGGCACTGCAAGCTGCAACCAACCAGTTCGCAATATGTCCTGTGGCAATTAAGCGCAGAACATGCCCTGAGCTTATAAATACTAGTACTGCTATACCTACTGCAAAGAAATTCAGGATTTCCATTAACTTGGGATGGGTGAACCTTAAAACAGACCAGGATGAGAAGGCTGCGTAAGCCATTGGCACCATGGGCATTATGAAAAGGGTCATTATCCACCCTGCAGAGGACATAACCAAAAATGGGTTTAATCCACCTAAAAAACTCCAGGCAACGGAAAATATAACAATGACCGCAAGAACTACAGGATAACTCAATAAAAAGATAGAGATCATTTTACCTGCCCACAATGTTTTTAATGATACAGGAACTGTTAAGATGGCTTCAAATCTTCTTAAAATCTTCTCATCACTGAACTTTTCTTTTATGAAGGGTACACTTACTATGTACATGGCAAATGGAGGCATAACCAGAAAAGTCATCTCAAGGAACAGGTTCCTCAAAGATGCAACTTCGTAATTCTGGGTAAATATGCAGCCAACTGCTGCAAACACGATGATATTTAAAATTATCGTGAAAATATAGTCTCTACGTCCTGTGACTTCCTTTACCTCTTTTAACACGATTGTGTTTATTTGGGGGTTCATTTTTCTCCCTATAGCTTCCTTTGTTCCTTTCAAAATAACTGAATCTACCTGAGGGTTCATGTTTCCACCTTTTCATTCACATTTTTATCTGCAACTAGGTTCAGGTAAACTTCTTCAAGTGATGAATCAACTTTCCATGTATCCAGAATACTCTTTTCACTTAATCGGGACGTATCAAAATCGTTTTCTGGATAAAATGAAACTAAGGGCCCTTCCACTTTTATATCCCGGCCAATGTGCCGTATTTCCTGAGCCCACAAATCAGCATATGCTGGAGATTTAAGGCGAACAAAAAGCCTTGATCTTCCAAAATGACTTATAACATCTTTTAAAGTACCTTTTGAGATCAGCTTTCCTTTTTTTAGAAGTGCAATATGGGAACAGACTTTTTGAACCTCTTCAAGGTCATGAGAAGAGAAAAATATAGTTTTACCTTGATCTGCTAGATCCTTCATCATGTTCCTTATAAGGTACCTTGATTCTGGATCAACACCGGCGGTAGGTTCATCCAACACCAGAATATCCGGATCAGATACCAAAGCTCTTGCCAAAGCCAGTCTTTTGTGCATTCCATAAGAATACTTCACAACCGGAACATCGTTCCACTCCCATAAGTTAACAGCATCCATGAGAATTTTAGCCTGCTCATGCGCTTTTTGGCCATTCATACCGTATAATTCCGCCCAAAAAACGAGATTCTGTAAACCGGTTAAGTTTTCATACAGACCATTAAATTCTAGCATGGATCCAATGTGCCTTCTCGTATCCATGGCTTTATCATCATCAGGATATGGATCTTCTCCCAAAATGTGGACTTTCCCTGAAGATGGGCTGATCAATCCCAGTATAAGTTTAATGGTAGTTGTCTTTCCAGAGCCGTTTGGACCCAAATAACCAAATATCTGACCCCTCTCAACTTCAAGAGATACTCCCTTCAAAGCTTCAAAATCCCCATAAATCCTGTGAACTCCATTTAAATCAATTAAAACTTCAGCCAATCCTTCGCCCCCTATAAAACAAATACCTGTTCTCTCAGTCAGCTTCAAAAGCCCTATTAAATGAACCTTGTTGAATAGTATGAATTAAAATGAAATAACAAATCCAATCTCTCATATTATTCAGAATTACCAGTATGTAAAAAATATGTTACATATAATGTAACAAATACATTACATTGTATTTAAAGATATCGATTTTTTAATAACATTGATGACGGTATTAAATGAATAGAACAAGAAAAGTAGGGGATAGGATGAAATGAAAATTTAATAAATGAAATTTCAGTGAGATAAAAAAAATATGGTAAAACTTCAAATTCAGGTAACTAAATCCCTTAAGAGTCTTAAAATACCCGGACGTGGCCCAAAAACCACATCATCCCTCTTGAACAGTTTTATCGCAACCCAGTAGAATACAATGCTTAAAAGTAATATGCCCAAAATTGCAATGAAGTAATCTCCAGGTGGTATTGATTCCCCTGAGAAGAGCCTCATCACTATGGTCATCGAGGATATGTTTGCTGCTGCAGATTTCCGGGATATGTAGGCAAGAACTGGAACAACCAGAAATCCCACAATTCCAATGTACATGAAGCTTAAGGCTATGCCTGCTTCTTTGAAATTTTTTGCATAGGTGGCTACTACGGTTGTTATACCCACGATAGGTATCGAAGTCAGTACCACAAACATATACACAAGTAAAGGATTTTTTATCTGGAATCCTGCTATTAGAAGTATTATCATCCACATTGCAACCTGTAGTGCTATTGTCAAAACCACCGCCAGGCTCTTACCCATTATGATCTGGGTTTGAGATACTGGCATTGCAATGAGTATCTCCCCTGTCTTACGCTCCTTTTCTCCCACAACACTGTCTATAATCATATTGCCAAACAGAAAAAGTGGCAGGAACAACAGGACAGCCAGCATGACCTTATTTATGATCTGCATTGGAAGGGACTCTCCTGTTGATTTTTGAGTAAATTTCGGCTCTGATGTGTTTTGTGGGTTCAACGATCGGACCCATGATGCAGTTAGAGCATCTCCCACCAATTTGGCTGTTGAACTAACTTCATCCTGAACAACAGCATGTTTAGGGTCGCTGTAATCCAGGTAAAGCTCCAAATTTACAGGTTCCATCCTTCCTATTCTACTATCAATATCAGCCGGGAGCTGTAAAAATCCTGTAGTTTGGCCTTGATTTATCTTTTTTATGGCGTTGCTGTAATTTGAGGATGTTAAATCTATGATTTCGGGGTTTATACTCTTTTGAAAGAGTCCAGATGCGTCTTCAACATCAAGTGAAGCAAATCCGGTGAGTGAAGGTGTGATGGACAGACCTTTAGAAGATTCCAGGTTTGTAACGACGGAATTGAACATTATTATCATTAAAAAAAGTACGGACAGCTGTAAAAAGAATATCATAAGGAATTTTTTGCTTGAAATTGTGCCTTTAAACTCCCATTTGGTTATTGTGAGGAACTTCATGTTCTTAACCCTATAAATCCATAAGATTATCATTTAAGCTGTTACTTATTCAAAACCTTGCTTACCCCTAAAACATTAATTAAACGCATTAATTACCCATAAAATCTTATTTGAACACATTAAGTTACCAATGGAACCCAATTAAGCCCAATGAATAAAACCTACCGCAGAATGGAATATCCCGTTTGAATAATCCTTAAATTGATCTAATAATAATTAAAAACATTGCAAACATCATTTAACCATATTTATGAACACATCCTCGAGTGTGGGTTCCTTTGTACTGATCGATAACACCTTATCGGCAAAAACATCGGTTATACTCGCAATTTCGGCCCTTGAATTTAAAGATATGTGGAATTCATCTCCAACAATGTCCATGGCTTCAACAGATTTGAAATTTCTGATTTTATTTTTATCAACACTTGATGGATCATTTACTATTACATTAAATATTACATCACCATGTACCTTGGATTTTAGGTAGTCTGGAGTTCCCGCATCGAGCAGGGTGCCCCTGTTCATGACTGCAACCCTGTCGCAGAGTTCCTCGGCCTCTTGCATGTAGTGAGTGCAGAGTATCATGGTTTTATCACCCTTTAATTTTCTTATGAAGCTGCGTATGGTGTTTGCGGTTGCAGGATCAAGGCCCATGGTTGGTTCGTCAAATATGAGGATTGGAGGGTCATGAATCAAGGCCCTTGCTATTCCTACACGCTGGCGCATGCCCTTTGAAAAGGTATTTATCTTGTCATCGGCCCTTTCAGTCATATCCACAAGTTCCAGGAGCTCATCTATCCTTGGATCTATATCCTGTTTTGGAACCCCGTAAAGCTCTGCAAAGTATTTTAAAAGGTCCCTAGCTTTGAAACGTTCATACAAATTTGGTTCTTCTGGAAGATATCCTATCATGGATTTGGTCTTTATCTGGTCTTTGTGGATACTATAACCGTCAACTAGAACCTCCCCAGAATCCGGTCTCAATATACAACAGATTATCCTTATTAAAGTTGTTTTGCCCGCGCCATTGGATCCTATGATTCCAATAAGTTCACCTCTACTTATTTCCAGTTTTAGATTGTTAAGAGCTTTTATACCGCCAAATGACTTTGTAATGGAATCTAATTCTATCATAGTATCAGTTAAACCCATATACAACCCCAGATATCCCTTTCCAATGAATTTGATCTCTTCTAAATTTTTTTAAAATTTGAGTCATTCTGTTTGTTAATAAATTTTGTATTAACAAACTGTTAAAATTTACATCTTGCCAAATCAACACAATTTGAAGGGGATGAGTATTCTGTTTAAAACAAGAAAAAAGACCCTGAAACTTAAAAAACCCTTAAAAGGAAGCATACAACAATCACGAACAAAATTAAGGTTAATATGGACCCCATAAAACCTTTAGAACTATTATTATACTCTTTCATTCCGGTGTAGAGATGATTAAGTGAGTAGAGGGACAGGGATATAATCAGAACCGTTACCAAAGCTGCTTCGGCGTAAAGGCCCCAACCAAACATGTAAACAATGGGTGCGGTTATGGCCAGTGCAATGTTATTTATACCGGACTGCCTTTGGTATATTTTGCTTTCAACATGTCCTGAAAGTTTTGAAGCCTCTTTTTCAAAAAATAAACTTTCAATTCCAGTTAAACCTGCTATGAATACCACCGCAAACACAGCAAATATGTTAAACTGTTCTGCAGGGTTATTACCCCAAAAAAATGCAAAAAATATTCCTAAGGGCAATCCAAACCATCTCATTAACTCCAAAAATTTGTTAACATTGAACATGCATTTTTAACCCCCTTTTTAAGATATCAAGCAGCAGAAATGCGTTAACATTAACGCAAAATCTTTTATTAATTTCTATCTTCGAAACTATTTAAAAGATTTTATTAAACTTAGTTAAACATTACTAAAACTCTTAAAAAATTGTTATATTATCTAAATATCGAAATTTTTAATTCTACTCAATTAGCCTGAAAAAGATTGAAAATCAAATTTTTAAACCAGATTATCTAATTCTTGAAAACTTCTCATGTTCAGGGGGGTTGATAATGAATAAATTCTAAAATAGATTCAACTATCCTTTATTTTAAAATTTCCTCCCTTTAAATGAAAGAGAACTTCTAATTCTTATAAAATTACGGGGCATTTGATGATTAAATGATACCACAATGCAGATAGAAAATAGGATAAAATTATTCACATTTCCAGTTTTTTGAAATATTACACCTTACTTAAGGGTATTTGATATTCAATGTATTTAGTTCCATAAAAAAAATCTACGGGATAATCTATGGATAAATATAATTAACCCAGAACAAATATTTAAACAACGTTTAATATTAACTTAAAAAGTTAACCTTCAATAAAGGAAAATCTAATCAAAAAAATCAATAATCATCCATATTACAAGTGAGTTACCATGTTCCTATCAGAGCTAATGCCAGCAAGAGATGCGCTGAGCATTATAAAATCAGTTCCATTAAAGTTAGATGTTGAAGAAATTCCACTGGACGATGCCCATAGACGAGTGCTAGCAGAAGATGTGAAATCCCTGCTTTCATCACCACCATTTGATAAGTCAGCAATGGATGGATATGCACTGCGTGCTGAAGACAGCTTCGGACATTCCCAGACCAATCCTGCACACCTCAAAATTAAAGACAGGATAGGTGCCGGGCAGATGTCGAATGTGACCCTTAAAAATGGTGAGGCCGTTAAAATTGCAACAGGGGCCCCAATACCTGAAGGGGCAGATGCCGTGGTTATGGAAGAGTACACAATAGAAGATGGGAACAATTTAGAGGTTGAGATGTCCCTCACACCAGGGGAGAACGTAAGTCCCATTGGAGAGGACATAGTAGTTGGAGATTTGGTTTTAAGGGCTGGACAGCTATTAAGACCCCAGGACCTGGCCATAATCGCTTCTTCAGGATACGATGAAGTAAAGGTATTCAAGAAACCTAAAATTGGAGTTATAACCACAGGAAATGAATTGGTGATGCCCAATCCTGATATAAGTGGAGCTGAAGTTATAAATTCTAATCATTACACTGTGAAAGCGTTGGTTGAGGCAACAATGGCCTGCCCAACACTCGTACACCGGGTAGATAATGCTGAAATCGTTGAAGAAGAGTTTGAAAGGATGCTTGCAACCCATGATGCCCTTATAACAACAGGAGGCACTGCCATAAGTAAGGGTGATGTTGTTGTGGATGTTGCAGATAAAATAGGGGAAGTACTAATACATGGAGTTGCATTAAGGCCGGGTAAACCATTTGCATTCGGGAAAGTTCATGATAAACCCGTTTTCATGCTTTCAGGATATCCTGTGGCTGCAATGGTTCAGTTCGATGTATTTATAAGGCAGCAGCTCAAGAGGATGCAAGGCATCAACACATGCCCTAAAACTGTTAAAAAAACTGCAGCACGTAAAATAGCTTCAACCCTTGGGAGAACAGATTACATAAGAGCAGTAACAGATGGTGAAATGGTTAAACCCCTTAAAATAAAGGGTTCTGGAATTATAAGGTCCATGGTTGAATCTAACTGTTACATCATAATTGAGGAGAACCTTGAAGGCGTTGAAGCTGGAGAGGAATGTGAAGTCATCTTATACGATTCTTTACAGGTCTGATTTAACTGATAAAATCAATGCAGTTAGGGCCCAGTGATAGTTAGGTTTTTAACAAATTAACTAATAAGGATCATTTGATAAGAGTATGAAATAAAATTTTATTGGAAGGTTAAAAAAATTGATTAAGATTGGAACTTAAAAACAACCTAAAAAAATAGGATTAACAAAAAAATAATTCCTTATTCTAATAAAGGGTGATGACTTGAACGCTTTATGGTACTATGCCATTGGATTTATTGTTGTATGGGTCCTGGCACTCTTATTTCGAAAACAACTGAAAATAGATATTGAAGGGCCCCTTTTAATGAGAAAAACCACTCGGTTAAGGGGTTTTATAGATTCTGTGGCAAATAAAAGTCCCAGATTCTGGCGCTGGACCATGAACATTGGAATTCCTGTTTCAGTATTTTTCATGGGCTTAATGGTGTACGCACTTGTACTTTCATTGAAAATTATGTTCAACAGTCCAGCAGTGGCCATAGTCCTGCCTGGCGTTGATATACCGGGTTCTCCAATTTTTGTACCTCTCGGCTATGGTATCATTGCTTTGGCCATTTTAATGGTTGTACACGAGTTCGGTCACGGAATAATCTCAAGGGTTGAAGGAGTTAAGATAAAATCCATAGGCGTTCTAATGCTCGCCATACTCCCTGGGGCATTCGTAGAGCCAGACGAAGAAGATGTAAAAAAAAGCAGCCGAATTTCAAAGCTAAGGATATATGCTGCAGGTTCAACATTTAATCTTATTGTTGCACTGATAGCCTTTCTAATAATGACAGGTATGGGTACGTTCCTAATAGATCCATCGTTCCACTCAGATGGAATGGAGATAACAAGCGTTGTTACCAACAGCCCATCTACAGGTATACTTTCTACGGGAATGGTGATAGAAAGTATCAACGGTTACACTGTTAAAGACACTACAGATTTCATGCAGGCCCTGAACCAAACAACGATAGGCCAGACAGTTACATTCCAAACAGATAAAGGAACTTATACTGTTAAAACAGGCCCAAACCCCACAAATTCAAGTAAAGCCTATGTTGGGGTGAGGAGCCAGAGCCATCTGGTGGTTAACGAGGGTGTTTCAAAGAGTTTTGGGAATCTGGTTCCATGGATCGTTTTCCCTGTTAAGGACCTTTTATACTGGATATTCCTCCTGAACTTCCTGGTGGGAACCTTCAACCTGCTACCAATGAAGCCTCTGGACGGAGGATTAATATTCGAAGAACTTCTACGCTATAAATTACCCGAAGACAAGGTGAAATTAATAGTAACAAATGTTTCCTGGATTCTTATAGCGATTGTGGTAGTTTTGGTGGTATACGGAACAGTTCCAGGAATATTAAAGATGATCTGAGATTGATTTAACCAAATAATCGAAAATAGTTTAATATTATTTAATTCTTCATCCTTAATTTTTTACTTTTCTCGGCCCTTTTAATGGCTTCTTCAAATGCGTCTTTGTGGAAATTTGCTGCCATTTCCTTTTTACACTCATCATCAGTAAATAATCGCATTTTAGGGGCTCTACATGGGTAATGCTGTATTCTAAGCCCGGCCAATACTGGTAAACCTTCCAAATTCTTGCCAATCATTTCATCCGCAACAAAAAAGGTTGAACCGCAGGGTGAAGTCCTTAAAACCTGGACATCGGTTACTTTACCGTCTTTACATTCTATTTCCACAACGGGTTTGCCGAAGTTGGACACGAATTCATCAAAAATGGGGTTTCCATTTTCTTCAAGGTCACACATGTTTTCAGGACATGTAACATTTCCAAAGCTTTCCACTTGGTTTTTAAATCCTTCACCCCTCCATGCCCCTACAATGATCCATCCCACCTTATCGTGAAGCCTTTCCACAAGTTCCAGGGTGAGGTCAGGGTGGAGTACATAGGTTACCAGGATATCTGCAGATTCAAGCTGTTTCAGGGTCTCTTCTGGAATTTCTACGTTGTCCATGAACATTGACGATGGAGGTTCCATCGCAATGTACTCGCTTTCAAATTCTTTAGATATTGTTTCGTGAGCCCTTTCTCCATATGTACCATCAGTAACTATAACCACCTTCAAAACCATTCCCCCATTTATCTAGTAATTAGCTTCAAGTTAATGAAAGATTTTATGTTATCTATGTTTTTTCTCGCAGATAATGCAGAGATCTGTGTCCCTGTTGGTCTTGAATATTTTTCCACATGATCTGCATTTGACCTGCTTCAAGTCAGATTCACTTTTTTCAACGAACCCAGTCTGACATCCGCAGCCGCATCCGCTGTACATGCCTTTAATCTTTGAATCAAAGCCCTTTTCATCGTCAGCCATATTTATGCCCCCATTTTTTAAGTTAAACCTTAAACAGTCCATAATCTTAACTTTGATTCCAGTGAAAATTCTGAAAGTTAGTTAAGGACAAATTTAGCTTAAATAAAATTCTTTTGTAAATGTTGAAATTGACAGACATTAAAGCTAATTAATCCCTTAATACCTTTTTAAGTCGTTTTTTAACTGCATCAACAGATTTTTCTCCTTCATCATCGAGTCTTGAAACATCGGTTGGTTTTAGATCTTCTTCATTGAGTATTTCCAGAACATTTAAAGTTTCTGCAGCTTCAACTCCCTTCTGCTTCAGTATTTTGTTAACGCAAGACCCTTCACAACCGTTAAGCGCCACTATTGGATATTTCTTTATTAAATCTCTGAATCCTTCCCTGTCAGCTGATGTGGCCCCCATACAGAGTGATATTAAATTATCAGATTCAGAAACCATGTCTGAAGCCACTGCTCTTGTTACCAAACCATATGGGCTCATGCCGCTGCATGCCGCTATTGCCTTTTTCTTGTTTTCCATTTTTAAAATCCACCTTTTTCGTTGAGTATACTAGTCAAATTATCAATTACTCCCACTATTTCTGCATCTGCAAGTCTGTAATGTATCCAAACGCCTTCTTTTCGGCCTTTTATGAAACCTGCTTTTTTCAAAATGTTCAAATGGTGCGATATAGTTGATTGCGGCTTTTTAAGTGCAAATATAATTTCACAGACACATAGCTCACCATTTCGAAGTAGATAAAGTATTTTAAGCCTAGTAGGGTCAGAAAGTGGTTTAAATAATTCTGATTGAGCCTGAAGTCTATTTTCATCTGGTAAAATGACCATTATTTCCTTTAGTTTATCTATTTGGCTTTGAGATGGACTTTCTTCACCCTTGTTTTTTCCAGACAATTTTCCACCATTAATTTCACATGTTTTCATTGAAAACCACTTACCTTAAATTTACTTAACATCTGCCCAAAAACTATTTTATTTCTCTGCTTTTACCTGTATGCTGAGTATTTTTCCCTCAAGCCTTTCATCCATATTGGGTTCTGCGTAGTAGTGTGCCTCAACAATTTTCACATCCTTGAAACCTGCTCCATGAATGGTTTCAAGATAATCCTGCTTTTCCATGGCCCCTGCAATACAGTCTGACCATGCCTGGAAACTTTTACGAGTTTCTTCGGGTATTTCTCCATCGGTTACAAGGTCCGAGACCAGTATGCGGCCTCCAGGTTTTAGAACTCTGAATGCCTCAGAGTATGCAACAGATTTGTCAGGGGTGAGATTTATTACGCAGTTACTGATTATGACATCGATTGTTCCGTCTTCAATGGGCAGATTCTCTATTTCTCCGAGTTTAAACTCCACATTCTGGTAGTTGCCTTCTTCAGCATTTTTTAATGCGGTTTCTACCATCTTAGGTGTCATATCGATACCTATAACCTTCCCAGTATCTCCAACTTTCTGTGCTGCTAAAAATACGTCAATACCCCCTCCAGATCCAAGATCAAGAACTGTTTCTCCTTCTTTAATCTCTGCAAGTGCAGTTGGGTTTCCGCAGCCAACTCCAAGCACCGCATCGGCGGGTATGCTACTGATCTCCTCCATTGTATAACCTGCTTCTTTAGCCTGTTCTATTATGCTTTCCTCACCACCACAACATGAACATGAGCATGATTCTTCTTTGGTTGCCACCTTTGAATAGCGTTCCTTTACGAATTCTTTAATATCCCTCTCATTCATAATTAACCCCCCATTTAAGTGATGTATTTAAATATAATTTTATATATCTAAATTCATGGATATATTGTAGGGAATAGAATATAAATGTTTACAAAAAAATGTTTACAACAATTGATTTGAAATTGAGTTTGATGTAGATCTTGATGTAATCTGATCGATCCATGATTTGATCCATGAAGTTATAAAGAGTTGAAATTATAAAAATAAAAATGTAGAACCATTTGAATTCCCAAGGAATTCTCATAACTCAGGTGAAAAAATAAATGAAAGTTGTCGTAATAGGAAGCGGTGCTGCAGGCCTTACCGCAGCCTCAAACATAAGAAAATATGATGAAAAAGCAGAAATAACCGTAATAACCAGAGAAGAGTATTTGGCATATTCTCCCTGTGCCATACCATACGTTCTGGGTGGTGAAATCAAATCATTTGAAAGTATCATAATGCACGAACCTGAAGATTACAAGAAAAAAGGAATCAATGTTGTAAGGGAAGCAGAAGTTTATGACATAGTTTCCCATGAGAATAAAGTAGAGTACAGAGTGAAAGAAGAAGAAAAAGAGATTAATAAATCTGTGCAATACGATTACCTCATAATAGCAACAGGAGGTGCCCCATTCATTCCACCTGTTGAAGGGATCAATTTAAAAGGTGTTTTCAAAGTCAGAACCATTGAAGACGGGATGAAGATCCGGAAATGGGCTGAAAATATTAAAAACGCCGTGGTTATCGGTGCAGGGGCAATAGGCCTTGAAACTGGTTACGAACTTAAAAAATTTGGCCTTGATGTTGTAGTGACTGAAATGCTCCCTCAAATATTTCCAAGGTCTCTAGACCCTGATATGGCCCTTATAGTACAGAAATACCTTGAAGGCCAGGGCGTGAAGATAGTTCTGGGAAACCCCGTTGGAAAAATTCTAGGTGAGGAAAAGGTTGAAACCGCAGTTGTTGGCGATGAGACCCTAAAAACAGACATGGTTATAATGGCCACAGGAGTCAGACCACAGGTTAAACTGGCAGACAAAGCAGGCTGCAAACTTGGAAGATGGGCCGTAGAGGTCAACGAAAAAATGCAGACATCCATCCCAAACATATACGCAGTTGGTGATTGTGTAGAAGTTGTAGATGCAATAACAGGACAAAACACCTTATCACCATTCGGAACAACAGCTGTACGTCAGGGAAAGGTGGCTGCTAAAAACATTGCAGGCAAAGACAGCAAATTCAACCCTGTTTTAAACTCGTCTGTTTCACAGATTGGAGCAGTGGAAATAGGTGCTGTGGGTTTAACTGAAACAGCAGCTAACTTAAACGGGATAGAAGTTGTTACTGGCAAAATCAAAGCCCTTACAAGAGCAAGGTATTACCCTGGATGCAAACCAATCTATATAAAGCTTATATGTAACAGTGAAGGTAGAATTCTCGGCTGCCAGATAATTGCAAAGGAAACAGTTGCAGAAAGGGTCGATACAATGGCCATTGCAATATCAAAAGGAGTTACATGCAATGAACTGATAGGAATGGAATTCTCGTATGCACCTCCCCTCTCAATGGTTGTGGACCCCTTTGTACAGGCAGCAGAGGATGCATGTGAAAAGTTAAAGAATAATACAATAGAATAGGAATATCTCCTTAAAAAGACTATTTATATTCTATTTTTTTCTATTTTTTATTTTTGTCCAAAAAATACCTATTTCCATCCTAGGGAATCAGTGCTCATGGGGATGTATTTAAACCTTTTTTTTAAACTTATTTAGATCTAATTTAGACTAAATTTGACTTTTATATATTAAATAAGTAAAATAATTGAAAATTAATATTTAATATGGTCTTTTTAATGTTTATAGATAAAATTAGATATTTTTAACTTGAGAAAGTTTTTTAAGAGTTATGTGGTGCCCATAACCTTTCTGTTCTTTATTTATACGGTACCTGTAACCTGTGACTTTTTCAAGTGCCATTGCCGCAGTATTGGTGTAAGGGCAGGTTGTTATTAAAATATTCTGGCTTTCAAGTTGTTTGCATATGGAAAAAAACCTGCAATTTTTAACAATAAGTTCCACTTCATCTTCTTTTATTTCATAATCCATATCAAGAGCAAATTTATGCTGATCTATGAAATATTTCCTTACAGATTCCAGTGCATTTTCCTGTCCATTTAGATCCATTTCACTAGATTCTAACTCTTTAAGGAATGTTTTTCCTATTTCCCTGGTTACAGAATAGGATCCTCTTCCAGATATTGTCCAAAGACCCCTTGTAAGTGCGAAAACCATTAATGCTAATGGGGCTTCTCCTTTAGGGTTTATATCCATATTACCCACAGGATGGAAGTATTCCTTTTCAATTCCACATATTGGACACACCCAGTCATCAGGTAAATCTTCAAGAGGCATTCCCCTTTTAAATCCAAATTTTGGATCTCCTTCATCTGAATCATAGATGTAGTGACATATTTCACATTCATATTTCATTGAAACACCATAAAAAAAAAGTTAAACTTAAAAAATAAGAGATTTAGAAGTACCTCTCAAGAAGTCCTTCCAACATTTTGGCGTGCCTTCCCTCATCCCTCGAGCTTTCATCAAAGAAATCGTGGGCAGCGTCGATACCGCACTCCTTTGCTTTGGTGGCTGCGGCTTTTTTCTCCTTGTTGGCCATCTGTTCACCTGATAACATCGTTTCCAGGTTCTCTTTCAGGGATGTGGAAATTACGCCGTTCATTTCAGCAAAGTGTGATGCATGTTCGGCTTCCTCAAAGGCTACTCTTTTTAAAACTTCTCCAACCTCAGGAAGGCCGTCTCTTTGAGCCTGACGTGCCATTGCAAGGTACATTCCAACTTCCTGACATTCTCCCTCAAAGTTCGCCTGAACCTCTTTTTCTACCTCTGTTCCTTTACAAACCCCTACTTCATGTTCGTTTACTAGATCCATGTTTTTATCCTCCTAAATTTTCATTTATATATCGATTATGCTCTTTAATTTCCTGAATTACTTGATTTATTCCTGTTACACTCATAAATACGTTCAGTTCACTACTTTAATATCTTTTAAAAAAATTTTAATTGAAGTTTAATCAATTTTGTTAAAGATCTTTCACCTTCAAAGCCAGTTGTTTACCCACCTTGTAGCACTGTTCCAATTCATCTTCATCTGGAACGTAATATACTTCGTAAGCATCTGAAACATCAAATCCACATTCTTGAAGGTCTTCTTTGATTTTCTGTGGTGCTCCTCCCTCACCGCCCATGGAACCGAATGTGACTGCAGGCTTTTTAACACCGGTCCTACCAAATTTCAGTCCGCGGAGGTAGTAGACAATATCGCCCATACTTGGGAATGGTTCTCCATAAATGGTTGGAATACCGAATGCAACGGCCTTACTGTCCAGAATGTCCTTAACTATTTCACTGCGCTCGTCCTCATGGAGGAAGTACATTTTAACATCAAACCCTTCACTTATAGCGCCTTCAGCAACTGCATGGGCCATTTTCTGGGTGGATCCGTGCATGGTGTCGTATACTATTGTTATCTTGTCCTTGCAGTCTCCTGTAGCCCATCCACTGTAAGCTCCTATGATTTTCATAGGATCTGTCCATATCTGGCCGTGTGCCGGTGCAATCATGGTGATCTTATCAAGCAAGCCAAGTTCTTCAACTTCCTTGAACTTTTTAAGCACAAGTTTTGATATAGGTGTGATCAAGTTAGCGTAGAATTTCTGGGCGGCATCCATGAGCACGTATTCTGGAATTTCGTTGTCGTATCTTTCTGTTAAACATAGGTGCTGTCCGAAAGCATCGTTTGGGAATAGAACACCGTCTTCAACAAAGAGGGTGAACATACTATCAGGCCAGTGCAGGAGGAATGCCTCGAGAAATGCCAGTGTTTTTCCTCCAAGGTCCAGGGTGTCTCCTGTTTTAACTGTCTTGAAATCTGCACCTTTAAGTGCGGGGAAGTGTTTTATAAGGCCTTTAACTGCTATTTCTGTGCAGTATATTGGGGAATCTGGGAATTTCTTGTGGATTTCTGTAAGGGCCCCGCTGTGATCCTTTTCAACGTGGTTTTGTACTATCACGTCGATTTTCACGTCCTTCCCTTCTTTTGTGAATGCGTCCTTGATCCTGCCCCACATCTGTGCAGAATGTCCAGGGTAGCAGTTGTCTATAAGGGCCACCTTATCTTCTCCAAATACTAAATATGCGTTGTATGTGGTTCCATTTAACGTGTATCCATGATAACTCCTTAAATCCCAGTCTAAAACTCCAACCCAGTACACTCCTTCCTTAATTTTTGTTGCATCTGCTTTCATGTTCCATCCTCCAAGTTTTTCTATTATTATTTTTCGTTTTTAGCAAACCTTTATCAACCAAAAGTTTTGATTGAATAAAATTTGGTTCGTATATCTCAGGACTGTATGCTTCTATACGAACTAGTTCTATATAAAGTTTACTGTTCGCATTAACACGAACCATTATATAGTGTGAGAAACACCATAACTAGTGAGGACAGCTAAATGAACCATGAAAAGAATGAAACAAACGCCCGCAATAAAACTGAGCTGGACAAAAACAGCCAGATCAAAATCTTTGCTACCAACAAAGGTCTGAACGTTATAGACAGCCCAATAAAAGCTAAAATATTATCCATACTAAAAGATGAAGGTTTAAGTGCTTCTAAAATTGTTTCTTTAACCGGTAAATCTAAATCAACCATTTCAGCCCACCTCAAAGACCTGATCGATGCGGGAATAGTTGATACAAAATCAGACCCCTCAGATGGCAGACGAAAAATATTTTACATCAAATCCCGTTACCTGGGTGATCTTTCCCGTGTAACAAGTTTTGAAAAGGAAATGGACAACTACATTACCACCCAGGTTACAAACTCCGATGATCCATTTAAATTCTTTAGATTCATTTTCAGAACAATAAGAGTGGCATTAATGGAGGAAGGTGTGAATATAGACCCCATACTTTACAGCGCAGGGAAAAAGGTTGGGGAAACATTTTACAAAAAATTAGAAGACCCTGATATTAACAAATTAACACAAAACCTTGCTTCATTCTGGGAAAAAAATAAGTTAGGACGAGTTGAAGTTGAAAACCTTAATCCAATTACAATAAGGGCCTATGACTGCTTTGAATGTGAAGACTTGCCAAAAACAGGAAAACCGGCCTGCGCATTTGACTCAGGAATACTTGGAGCAATTTTTTCAGCCCACTTCGGCGAAGAAATGGACGTTGAAGAAGTTAAATGCTACGCAATGGGTGATGAATTCTGTAGATTTGTGATAAGCCCTGAATAAAACGTGGAATATAAAATTGTATAGGGCACCAAAAACACTCACAGATCCCCTAAAACTCGAACCCAAAGGATCATCAAGCCGGTTGAACCATTGTACCAAAATCACTACATTAATCCATCATTTCAACCACTTTTATCAAGACTTTTCATGTATTTCAATTTACCACCACACTCACATATATCTGAGAAATCTTCTGGTTTTTCACCAGATTGAAGCTTATAATAATCACCACAATTTTCACAGACAAAATAACCATGTGATATTCTCTTTTGTTTAGAAGTTGCTCCATCGATTAATTCTGAAAAATCTGTTTTAATAATTTTAAACAATGTTTTATATGCTGTAAACACATCACTTTCACCTATTTTCTCTTTTCCTTCATTTACAGCACTACAACCCGCTAGAAATAAGATAACTCGGGCCTGTCTTATATTGAACGAAGACTCATTGATCCCATAATCTTTAAACAAAAAAAGTGATATTATCTTATCTAATTCTGTGTAAATTTTCTTAGTTTTCCTATTTTCCCATTTTAATTTTTGAAGTTTCTGAAAAAATTCTGAGGTAACCTCAGGAGTTTTATCAAATTTAGCAAAATTTAGCAAATTTAATGCTATTTTTTGACCTACACCACTGGAAAATAACCTTTCAACATCATCAGGTTCAAGTTGTCTTTCCAAATACATAGAATAAACCCACTCTAAAAAGGGGAAGAAAAAGTAAAACGTGTCATAATCTATTAAATCTGATAAAAACTTAACTGGAATGTTTCTCAAGTTTTCATGAGCAAAAACTAAAAAATTGCTTTTTTCCGCGATTTTATTACTTATATCACTTAATAAAGACACTGGTTCTTTCCAATCAGTATAAACTTTGAATAAAGTATCATAATAACCAGAATCAATTAAAAACTGCAAATCGGCCATTAAATCATCTAATAAATCATTAGAATATTTTTTTTTCAATTTTTTTAAGCCGTATTCTCCAAGATCGTTGTGCGAAGGCATAACTATCCTCCAACTAAATTAATTTTATTTGTTTAAAAGTTTCTTAAGCTTTTCCGAAAGTTCATAAGATGATCACAACACCAAACTCACAGATCCTCTAAAACTCGAACCAAAGGATCATCAAGCCGGTTAACCATTGTACCAGAACCACTGCACCAATCCCTCATTTCAACCACTTTTATCAAGACTTTTCATGTATTTCAATTCACCACCACTCTCACATATATCTGAGAAATCTTCTGGTTTTTCACCAAATTGAAGCTTATAATACCTTTTACAACTTTTACAAACCAAATAACCCGTTTTTTCATTTTTAGAAACTGATTCCTCCTGTTTTTTGCTTATAACTCGAGCATTGTTAAATAAAAATATTGACAAAAGTAGGAAAGTGAAAGCCTGAATCAAATAACCATTAAAATAAAGTATTATGGCTAAACTCATCATTATACCACTATAAAAAAGATACATAATCCTATGAACCAAAATAAAAGACAGAATCCCTGCGAAAGCAAGGAACAAACCACCTAAATAGACAGGATAATACCCATAAAAAACAATTAAAATACCTAAACCCATAAAAAGCAAACCCCAAACCCTCAACCATATATGCAGCAATGCATCAGAACTCAACCGCCTAGAAAACTTCTCAAAGAAAGAATACTTCTCGAAAAAAGAGTTATCTGCATGAAAATCCGCATCCCCCACACTCTCAGCTGCCTTATACGCGGTTACATCAGTTCTCATAAGCTTAAAATAAGTCTTATAAGCTTTTATAACATCATCAACAGAAACCTCACCTCTACCATCCGAAGCAGCAGCACAAAAACAAAGAAACTCAACAAAAAGTTGTTCTTCACCACCAAATAAAGTATAATTTTGAATAGTGTTCCTAAAACACTCAATGTATGATCTATTTTTTTAAAAATATTATGACTTTGTTTTTGCCATTGAACTTGTCTTAAGTTCTGAAAAAATTCAATTGTAGGTTCTGGTGTTTTTTTAACTTTATAAAAGTTATCTAAAAAGGTAATTACACATTCACCCAAACCACCATAATAAATGTTTCTCATATCCTTTATATCTAGACGCTCTTCTGTATTCACATAATAAAAATATTCAAAAAAACGGTAATTATCACAGAAAAGATTGAAAACTACTCCCTTAAAAGGTGGAAGTCTAATAAAAAAAGGATGAACAAGATTTTCATCTGCAAGTTTTATCAAAGGTGATCTGAAGAATTCTTCACGAACCACATTTGTTTCATAAATATCATTTTTTAACTTGTAAACTTCCATTAACCTTTCATAAATACCCAAATTCATTAAATTTTTAATTTCAAAGATAATTTCTTCAAGACCTGCAACGTTAGCATCATTTGCAAAACTTTCCAGCCGTATTATATTCCTCTCGACAATTTCTTGATCCCACTCAGCAAAAGTTTCGCGTATTCCCATATATTTACTTCCTTTCTTTCATTACTAAATCTATTATGCCTTTAATTGTTAAGATAGTTGCTGCAACAGCCAAAACAAGTCCAGCTGTTGTAGGACCAATGTAAATAGAAAGCATAGTAATTCCCACACCAATGATTCCCAAAAAATCAGGAGAACTAAGTGTTATAGTAATAGGATATTAATATAATATAATACTGAATATTAATATTATATATATAAAGTTTGTGGAAAAGGTATGAGCTAAAACCAAAAAGAAGAGTTTTACTAATTTAAATGCAAAACTCTTCAATAATATTTCAATACGATTTAAAAAAAAGATTAATTTATTCTTAAATATCTTTTATTCATCCTTAAATTTAACAATAGTCGTGGAAAGATATTTTTTATCCTTTGAAAATCCTTTAAATACCTTTTCATCCTTCATGCTGCAATTCTGCACCGATATTACGTCTTTATCCCTCTTATCATGAGCTACAATTTTCTCAAGCTCCTCAGAATGCCTTGAAGTCTTCATTATAACGAAGGTGTCCCCGTACTCCATGATCTTCTCCAGTCTCTCGTCCACCTTGGGCACTATCACGATTATCTCATCTTTCTCTGCAATTGGAATCCCTGCAGTTGCAGCACAGCCTGTAAATGATGTTACGCCAGGTATTATCTCCACATCAAAATCCATGGCAGTTATTCTCTTGCACACGTAGGAGAATGTGCTGTAAACCATTGGATCTCCAAGGGTTATAAATGCCAAGTTCTTTCCATCCTCGAGTTTCTGGGCCATGACCCCTGCCGCATCATCCCAGTAACCTTCAAGAGCATTTTTATCCTCAATCATAGGAAACAATGGTTCTAAAGTTTCATATTCATCATCCCTATCATCCAGAACAGGTTGTACGATTGAAAGTGCCAGACTCGGCTTTGAACTTGCAGATCTGGGTGCACATATCACCTCAACACTTTGAAGTGCCTTTACAGCTTTAACAGTTAAAAGTTCTGTGTTTCCAGGACCCACACCTATACCAATCAGTTTTCCTCTTTTCATCTTGAACACGCACTTGACTTACATATTTTTGATTTCAGTTGATTTTATTTGAGTGATTTTATTGATCTTTAAAAAAATTGGGAATCTATAATTTCATGTACTTAGATCAACTTTAGATAAATTTCTATCGAAAGATACTATCTATTGAAAGATACTAGTTTCTTTGTGATTCAGATTTATTTAAGTTTGGATTAAACTTTTTTAAAGGTTTCATTTTACCATCGATATTTCCAAAGGTTTCATTTTTATACCATCAAAAAAATATAATTCTTCATGGACAACGGCTTTTTCTGTAAACAATGCGGAATGGTAAAGGCAAGATGTGTTTGCCCCAAAGGAAACACTGAAACCACTAAAAAACCAGAGACTTCAAGAAACATGACCCCTGAAATTAAAAAGCTCTATCCTGATGTGGAAGATGAAATAATAGAGAATTTCCCGTTTTCTTCTCCTCGTAAAGGACAGTTCGAGATAATATCCAGGATCAACGATGCAATGGACGATGGTTACAAGTACATCATCCTCGAGGCAGGTACAGGTACAGGGAAATCTGCAATTGCAACAACACTTGCAAACATATACCAACCCGCTTACATCCTCACAATGACCAAACAGCTCCAATCCCAGTACTCCCAGGAGTTTGGATATCCCATGGTAAAGGGAAGGGCCAACTTCAACTGTAAGGATGCTGGACTTGAGGCCACTTGTGATATGGGAACCTGCCAAACAATACCGAGCTCCCAGAAATTCGTATGCGAATACGGGATAACGAAATCCCCATTTGATGATGGATCTTCAGCCTTCATGGACGCATACGGCTCCCCAATATATTTCAGATCAGGCGATGCCTGCAACTACTGGCGACAGAAGGCCAGAGCAGTTGAAAGTCCCATAACCCTGATGAACTACGACTACGCCCTCCTTGAGCTTGCCTACGTTAAACATTTCGGGAAAAGACAGCTCATGGTACTGGATGAGGCCCATAACATCGAAGACAAACTCATGCGCAGACTTGAAGTGAACATATTCAACAACAGCCTCCGAAAGGACATTAAAACAACCATACCAAGGAATATGATGGGATATGAAGATCCTAAAGAGTGGACACTGTTTATTCAGGCCATTTACCAGGATTACAAGGACCTGAACGTTAAAGAACTTCCAAAAAACAAGGCTGATAGGATAAACAGGACAAAATTAAGATTGAGCGAGCTTATGAGCAACCTGGAGGAACATCCAGACAACTGGGTGGTTGATACAACTCCAGGCGGTGCTTCTTTCAAACCCCTGAAAATCGATGTCTATGCACAGGAACGCTTATTCCAGTACGCGGATGTATGCCTATTTATGAGCGCAACCATACTCGACCACGAGCTCTTCTGCAGGTGGCTTGGAATTGACCCTGAAGAAGTTTACTACCTGCGCATAAACAGTTCCTTTCCAGCCTCTTCAAGGCCAGTCCACATTAAAAGTGTGGGACCCATGTCACAGCGTGCCATAAGGCGGACAGCTCCAAAAACAATCCCGATACTGGAAAAAATAATAGAACACCACAAGTATGAGAAAGGGCTTATACACACCCACAACTACAAGTGCCAGCAGTACATCATGAAACACATCAAAAATCCCCGACTTATGGACCATGACAGTAAAAACAGGGAGTACAAACTCCATGAATTCGAGAGGAGTAAAGAACCCAAAGTATTCGTGAGCCCATCCATGAGCGAAGGTGTGGACCTGCCCTACGAGAAGTGCCAGTTCCAGGTTATCTACAAGGTACCATTCCCATACCTTGGCGATAAACAGATAAACAAAAGAAAAGCCAAAGACCCGAAATGGTACGCCTACAAAACAGTTATGACGCTTTTACAGGCCTACGGTCGTGGAATGAGAGCTGAAGACGATTACTGTGAAACCTACGTTCTGGACGGGAACATAAAAATGCTCTTCCGAAACAGGCTCTACAAATCCCTTGTTCCAGAATTCTTCACCGAAGCCATTTCAAAGGATTGAAAAGTTTTTTGTAGGAGTTTGGGATTAAATTTTAAAATGTAAAACTTTTAAGATGTATAACAAAATTAGGATAAATAAGAAAATAAGAAAACTAGGATAGAAAATTTCTAAAAACTATTTTTTTCAAATTTTTCTTTCAATTCTTCCCTAAAATCCTTTTTTCAATTCTTAACTAGAGTATATTTCTCAGGTTATAGTTTCTTGGGTTATAAATTTCTAATTTATTCCTTATTCCTTGGCTACTGGAAGTTTGGTTATCTTCCACCCGGCAAAACCGCCAAGGATGTTGTAAACTTCCATGAACCCCATATCCATCATTATTTTAGAGGTTTTTGTACCCCTAACTCCAGATCCACAATAAATTATGTATTTTTTATCTTTATCCATTTCATCAAGCTGTTTTTTAAAGTCGTCTGCATAATAATCCAGGTTTTCTGCGCCCTCCACATGCCCCTTGGAAAATTCCTTGGGGGTTCTCAAATCAATTAGGATGAACTCATGATCGTTTGAAGAGTTTTCAATTAGTTTAATTGCATCTAAAGGAGTTATATTTATGATCAACTGATCTTCGGGGTTTACAGGTTCAGACATTTTAAAACCTCTTAGTTTTATAATTTTAAACTTATTGCCTTCATCAATATTTATATAATTGCATTCATCATTTCAGTAATATTTATGATGTACTTAATTATTTGTTAAAAAGTGTATTTTAATTATATATTTGTCTGTGTATTTTTTTCAATTAATTTTTGATGATCTATAAAATAAAGGGTAGAAATCCACATCACCATCTGCCCCTATTTAATGTGGGCTCATAAAATCGAAGCTTACTCCCACTTTGCCTTCCAATCCCTTTTCTCTTCAGGCGTCATCCAGTGGCGACCATCACAGAAGGGTTTGTTTTCAGACTTTCCACACTGACATAATGTGACCCTATTTCGGATTTCATAAAGGGTTCCATCTGCAGATTCTATTGGGATACCTCCCCTTACCCACATTGGACCTTCACAGTCTTTCACCGGGTCATGAACCATTGCAATGGACTGTTCAAATTCTGGCTCAAGTGGCTTGCCTGTTTTTTTGTCCCAGACAACCAACCTACCAGAGGGACAGTTTTTACCCTGTTGGATGGCAAGTTCCCTGGCTTCGGGATTTTCAGACTCGGCTATAAGCTTCCTTATTCCCCCTGCCCTCATGCAGAAACGTGAATGGTCGCAAAGTGACCATACGTCTGTTAAATTCAAATCAAAACCTTCTGTTTCCACAGCCTCCTCAAGGTACGATTTTCTGCTGGCTATTTCTGTACCATCAAAACCCACTTCTCCATGGGTTCCATCACAGAATGGTTTGTTTTTGGATTGACCACAGCGACAAAGGGTGTAAGTTTCACCACACGGTACTATCTCTTCAGAATGCCAGTTGTAAGAGTTTCCCTCTTCATCCGTTCCTATCACCATTTTCATAAGTGGCACAGCACCTGAAACAATGTAAGGGCCATTTTTAACTATTTTGATCCTTCCTTTTGCCTTCTCATCTGCCATTTATTGCATCTCCTCTTTTTACCAAGAACATGTTTAAACTATCTAATCCTTTTAATGCTACCTGAAATAATTTAAGATTTATTATTTTTTGTCTGAATTGAATTCATAGGCAGCCATTCCCAGGTCACCCCAGTACCAGCTATGATGAATGATCTTTCCCCTGGCACCAGATCCTGCAGCTCCCAACGCCACAAGTAAAGGCATGAAGTGGTCAGGATAAGGATGGGCACGTTGTGGGTAGGGAGCCAGCTGACTGTAGTTTTCAAGCTGTTCCACATCTCCCCGGGTTACAGCATCTGTGAGCCATTTGTCAAAATCCATGGCCCAATCGTCTGTTCTTGCACCAGGTCCCAGTGGGGCGTAGCCCAATGGATGTACTGCACCGCCGCTACCCAAGATCAAAACTCCCTCGTGATTCAGTTCTTCTATGGCCTTTCCCAACAGGTAATGCCTTTTAGGGTCCAAATGGCTCTGGATAGAAAGCTGAACCACAGGAACATCCGCCTTGGGATACATCAGACGTGTGGGCACCCATGCACCATGATCCAATCCCCGTTGGCCGTCTATATCGCAGCTGAAGCCTGCTTTATTTATAAGATCGGCTGTGCGTTCTGCAAGTTCAGGTTCTCCTTTGACAGGGTATTTTATGGTGTAAAGTTCCTCTGGAAATCCATAAAAATCATGGATCGTCTCTGGTTTCTCCACTGCCGTGACTTCCGGGTTTTTGGTGTTCCAATGGGCAGATATGCAGAGTACAGCACTGACTTCAGGGTACCGTGACCCTAAACCCTTCAAAAATTCCCGGGCAGGAATGTCTTCAATGCTCAGGGTGGGTGCTCCATGGGATACAAACAGAGTAGGTAAGGTTTTCATATTTTCCTCTTTTATAGGTTTTAATAATATGATTATCTATGAAGTTATTTAACTCTATTTAACAATTGTTATTAATTTTGGAGTTGGAGTAACTTAAATTTTGTGTAAACCCGGTTTAAACATTCTAAAATGAGTTAAATCCATGAAATATCAAAAATCATGAATAAAAGAGTGATTAAAAGATAATCACTGCTAATTTTCTAATTTATTCATCTAAAATCTTATAATAGGATCCACTAAAGCATGAGGTACAGTATGCACGTCCTCCTAGTAAATGATGTTTTCCATCCATTACCACTTCTCCACAATTGGCACAAGTAGCTATTTCAAGTGGTTTACCCGGTAAATCATTTTTATCAATTTTAACTGATACTTTTTGAATTTCAAACAGATCCTCTGCTGGGGTTTTGGCTATTCTTTCAATGAGCTCTTCTACTGTTTCATCTTCTTCCTCTTCCATATCTTTCTTATTGGCACCTAAGTCTATGACACGGATTGCTTCTCCAGTATCTATGTTAACAAAAGTAGCCGCGAATTTACCATAACCCATTGGTTTAAGTGATTTTTTACCCAGGGAAGTTCTGGTTACAGATAAAATTGCATCTGATATACATCGATCAATTTCAGTGAAGACTATTAATCTTTTATCTTTCTCTCCAGGCGTCATTCCCATAGTTTCCATACCATAAATAGCTAATTTTGTTCCCATAACAATTCCACCGCATATATCGCCATGAAACTCACCAGCTCTTTTTAATAATTCCATATAATCACTCATACTATCACCATTTTGCTTTTTTTAAATTAAATTTCAAATTAAACTATTTTCAATTATTCATCTTTACTGAGAATTATGCTCTTCAATATTTTCTTTACTATGAATAATATCTAGTTCAATATTTAATGAAGAATTATAGAATATAGACAGTAAAACACATTTACTGACCATTTTCTAGTATTTTCATCTGTTAATTTCTCTTTTATGACGTTACCCTATCCATTCCAGATCCTTCCAGATGTTTTGATTTCTTCCGGTCAACTTATATCAGTAGAATTTATTCCAGATGCTTCCAGGATCTTATTTACTTCATCATCCGTCAGTTTATAATGGTAAAAGTCTGAATAAAATTCTTCAACCTGACTGGTTAAGTTTAGATCCTGGAATTTGTCGGGATAAATTACTTTAGCCGTCCATGGAATTCCAATAATCATATTTGCCCCTGTTGGTCTGTCAAACCATTTGAATGGAGACTGTGGAGAGAGGTATACCCTTTTATTTTTAACAGCGGTTACTCCACTCCAGCTGGAGTTACCGTAGACCTCCGCGTAGAATGTTTCATCGGTGGTTATTATGACCTCGGGATCCCATTGAAGCACCTGTTCCATTGACACAGTACTGTGTCCTGCTCCTCCTTCTTCTTGAACGTCCGCCACATTTATTCCACCACAAAGACTAATTAACTGTCCATGCACAGAACCGGAAGGATCTGTTTGAAGTCCAGCAGTACCTTCAGCATAGTAAACAGTTACTTTTTCACTTTCAGGTATTGTTGATACAACATCGGTAACTTCCTTTTGAACTTTATCATTGAAAGCCGTCAATTTTTTAGCTGTATCTTCAGTCCCCAGTAACGTTCCAATAAATTCAATCGAAGGATCTAATGTGCTGATATTATTGGTATCAGCCACCCCAAGGTCAGGTATCGAACCAAATTGCTGCTGTCTTGCTTTAAGGGTGGCCACTGTTGCTAAATCTTCAGATGAAGAGTTAGATGGTGTATAACTATCCAATATCACATCTGGATTCATAGCTATGAACTGCTCATAATCACCAGTTTGTGATCCATACCAGCCCCCCACGGAGGATAGATTCTTATATTTATCTGGCATGTACTTCTGTTCTTCAGACGTTGTTACATAATTAAAAGCAAGCAGTTTGTCCGGGGCCAGCATGTACAACATAACTGTTATTGTTGGAGAAGTTGATAGTACGCTATTAACAGGTGAGGGAACACTTAAAGTTCGGTTAGCCATGTCCGTTATTGTTTTATTACCTCCAGGGAGGTATCCGGTTTCTGTTAAATAATGTCCCACACCTGAAGCTATAATTAAGGATATTGCTGCAATTAAAATCAAATGATTTTTATTCATTTCATCACTCTCATGAATTTATAATTATGATTTTTAATCATTTTTTTCACCGATTAAAATCCAGTCTGGTTTTCATAAGGATTTTCCAAGATTCCATCCATTATTATTAAAGTTTTTTTCTAAATGGTTTTTCATGACCTCTTCTTCTGGATTTAAACCATTCTTTGCTATCCCAACTTTGCTCTGTTATGCCCTGGATCTTTTAATTCTTTTTCCCAGTGATACTGCCCAGCTAGAGTATTCAGGGGATCATCAACAATAAAAGAATAATTATTTTTTATCATCATACCGCCTCAAGATGTTAACTAACCATAATAAGTTTGCCTGTTGTAGGGTCTTTGTAAACAGTTCCCATCTGCTGATAACCACTGTCAGACCCGGATTGATTCTCAGGGGTATCGTTAAGTGTTGAGCCTGTACTGACAGAAACTGTATTAGTAGGTGTGGATCCACTCTCCATTAAGGTAGGATTACCGTGTACAGCCATTATAGCAAATACTAAAAATCCTACTGCCAGTACCAACATACAATCTGTCATGTTAATTATTCCGGAGGTGGGGTCTTCACCGTCATCATCTAAAAATTTTCTTTTTTTTGGCATTTGTCTAAAACCTCCAATGTTGAATCAACTATTGATTCTAAAATGGATAGATCATCATTGTACCAGTTTTTCCTGTATCTTGATATAACAAATCCTATGGAACCCGCAGTCAATCCTGTTATTGTAGTATCAAATGCTACCAGCAATGCCTGTGCCAGAGTATTTATATCTCCAGCCCCTAACGCTGATAAACCTGGACCTAATGGAATTAATGTCCCCAAAAGCCCAATAGTTGGGGCTAATCTGACCAATATATCAGTTTTTTGAGTTATATTCGCAAATCGGAGTTCTTCTTCTTCAATTAATTTTGTGGCCAGTGCTCTTCTTGATTGCGGACCAATATCATGGTTAGAAATAATTTTTATGATAATTTTCTTATAATTATCCAGAAGTTCACTTTCAAGAACCTTTTCCTTCATTTCTTCAGGATTGGAAGATTTTGAAATAGCCCTTATCAAATTCTCAGTCTTATCCACATCAAATTTTATTCTTGAAAATTTTTCTGTTAAAAAACCTCCTAAACTCAAAACCGCATAGGTTATGAAGATGAGAACAGCTATTATAACGGGTATAAATAAACTCTGCGCGATTAGATATAGTAAACTGCTTAAAATTTCGCTTCCAAGAAATTGCATGAACAAACACCTGTAAAATATTTTCAAATTAAATTTTTTCAATTATTGTCGTTTAAATCCTGATCATCAAGTTTTTTTAGTTTTATTGGATTTTGATAGATGTATCCTTTTATGAATGTCCCCTAAGCTCGTGATGCCTTCCTCTTTTAGATAAACTCCTATTAAAAATACTCCCATACCTGCCATTGCCATGAAAATCAGCGATGATACTGATGAGTTTATAGATACTGAACTTGTTTGGACCGAGGCTAATTTTTTAATATTTGGGACAAATACTGCGCTTATTAAAAAACAAAATCCATTTAAAATCATGAAATTTCCAAGCAGAACTGGATATGGAGTTTCAGCGTTTCTTAAAATCTTAGAAAATAAATAAAAAAACATCACCATTAAAACCATAGTGATCGCCGTAACTGCACTGAACTCCCAGAAAGAAATTGTTATTTCCTTACTCAACAACACAGCAACAGATGCGAATCCCACAAAACAACATATCGATGAAGACATCATTGCCGCTGATGAAAAGGAATAGTACTCTTCTTTAGATTTTTTCCATTTATCAATGGTGTAAATTCCACTTAAAAGAATTACAGCACCTATAACTCCAAGTATTATGGAGATATAACTTCCAATAACCGTATAAAATACTGAATTAACTAAATTAGCAATTATGCTAAGTATCAATAGGATTAAGCCGCATGATAGTGAAATAGCCAGAGCTTTCTTTTTATGGAGCTCTGTGAGGCCCACTGCAAGACCAATATTAATACCAAACAGTAAAACCATGGATATAATTAAGCCTCCCCATACCAACTCTGCCATCTTTAACCTCTCACGTGATATTTTCTTTCTAAATTTGAAGATAATTTATTTTAATTTTTGAAATTTTGTTTAAGTAATTTCATGAACTTATTAAAGACCAATTAAACATAAATCGATAAGATTATATAAACATGTCGATGTGCTAAATTTAGATACTAAAAAGAACCATTATCTTGAAATAACAATTACATAGATGGAATTAAATAGTTCAATTCATCATTTATTTTTTAAAGGATTGAATTCAGTTAAAAAAAATAATAATTAAAAGAATGAAAGCTCCAGAATAGTAATTGATTCAATTATTAGAGTATTTTTAAAATAAAGGATTTAATCCAATTATAAAAGATAAATAACATTAAAAAAAGATAAAAAAATAGGTTAATTTCTCGATTTTTTGATCATGCACATCAAATCCTTCCTATAATAAGCCACTAACACCAGGACTATGAGTACGATAATTCCAATTATACCCCAAACATGCGAATTTTTCACTGCATTATCGATGAACAACTCCTGAGCAGTTTTAGACTTAGAATCTCCTTCACCATTGGATCCAGCCTGCCCAGCAGCAGCCGAAGCGGCCATAACTCCCGTAGTGGAAGATAAAGAACCAGATGTACCACTACTACTACCAGAACCAGAACCACTACCAGAACCAGGACCATTGCCTGTACTACCGGGACCAGAACTATCTGGAGGACTATCTCCAGAATTGGTATTGCCATTATCTGTATTACAGGAGTTGGTTTTTTGGCTATTCCAAGGTATAGAAACACTCACCCCATTTGCGGTAGCTGTTATCATACCCGTAAGACAGTCATCACTCACCGTAAAGGTAACTTGTCCATTCTGAGTCGTGCCAGTTTGTGAAGATCCACCTGCCGTAAGTGTTACCAAAGTAGGATACAAATCAGTTACCAATTTACCAGTAACACCATCTACAAACGACACAATATAAGTATTTGTCCCAATTCTCTCTAACTTCAGCTTTATGGACGCAGCATATTCAAGTGCAGGACAGAGTTTATCTGAATTTCCATACCAGTTTGAACCTATCTTAGGCGTAGTTGATGCATAACGTGCCCTCATCTCAAAATTTTCATTACCCCAAACAGCATTGTGTTCTATGACTTCAGTTACAGAACGGACACAGTAACCCGACCCAAAGGACATTCCATTCCCAGAATCTTCGCCTGATATTCTATTCTCGCTGCCGGTTACGAAATTCCCGCTGATATTCACGTGATTACCAGTATAGTAGTTAACCATGATCCCGTTATTATTTCCGTCTATGTAGTTACTCGTTACTGTGATACCATTTGCGGACCCACTGAGCAATATTCCTTCTCCATAGTTATCAACTATTGTGTTACTGTTTATGATAACATTTGATGCATCTACTACAGATACACCCTGGCTGTTATCAGTAATCTTGCTGTTGGTGATTTTAACACCGTCTGAGCTTTTTACATATACCCCGCCTTCATTAGAGGATAAGCCCGCAGTGCTGTTGTTTCCATTACCTTTTATGGTGGAGCTAGTTATTGTGGTGTTCTTGGAATTGTAGACATTAACTCCTCTTTTTGCGTTGTTTAAGATCTGATCCTGACTCAGGGTGGTGTTTACAGAATTCTCTACGTCAACACCGTCTTCTTTGTTATTTTTGATGGTACTTCCAGTGATCTTGGTATTGTTACTGTTGGAAACCGTGATTCCTGTGTTGGAGTCTATTATGTTGCTGTTTTTAATGACCGTATTAGAACTTTTATTGACCGTGACCGCTGATCCGTTGGTTGAACTTATCTGATCGTTGGAGAGCGTCGCACTACGGGTGTTGTTCAGAATTATTCCCGAACCTGCATTCGTAGTAATAGTAAATCCGCTTATCTGGGTTCCCGAAGCCTGGGACCCGTTAACCAAAAATACTGCAGAGCCAAATGAATTAGACCCAGATATCTTTGTTCCACTGGTTACTATGTTCAATTTCTTGTTAATAACCAACTGCAGATTTTCATAGACATTTCCAAGGAATTTTATAGTGTCTCCCGATGCAGCGTTATCCAATATCGACTGTATCTGTTCACTCAAAGACAACGTTCCATTACTGTAGTAAGAAGCGTTCTGCACATCCACCGTGGCAGCCGAAACAGGCTCAACAAAAGCAACATGTGCAAACATACACACAAACAACAAAGACAACACCATAAAACCATTTTTAGCATTCATTTTCTTAGTTCACCTCCTTCTCAATTGTTTTTCATTATGAATCTTAAAAAAATTAAAAAAATAAAAGATTCACATACATTAGGAATAACCGACTAGTCTATATAAACGTGTCGATTAAATAGGATTAATCAAACGTTATGGATTTCATTTTAAAAGTTATATTTATATTGTCAGTTTGATATGTGTATATGAACATATCAAGAGTATTCAAAAAATATTTTGCAAGATAATAGGATTAATAACTCCTTGAATAGCATTATTCTTAAAAATAAATTATTTAAAAGCGTTTTTATAACCTAAAAAAATAAAAAATGAGAAAAATATATCTATTTTTTAATTGTAAAACGGCTTACGTAACCTTTTAAGTTGTTACCAGCTAAATCAGTCACACAACCCGTATGCAACAACAACGTGTACTTAGTTCCTTTAACCAAAGCACTATCAGGTGTTATTGTTAACACATTACCACTGATTGATTTGGTGAAAGAAACTGCTTTTCCAGTACTATCTAACAACTCTATCCAGCCAGTTCCATTTTGTATTGCCTCACTGAAAGTGACCTTGACCACCTTATTAACTGCCACGTTCACAGCGTTGTTTGCAGGGTCAACAGTCTTAACAGTTGGTGCAGTGCTGTCAGTTGTGAAACGGCTTACATAACCTTTTAAGTTGTTACCAGCTAAATCAGTCACACAACCCGTATGCAACAACAACGTGTACTTAGTTCCTTTAACCAAAGCACTATCAGGTGTTATTGTTAACACATTACCACTTATCGATTTAGTGAAAGAAACAGCCTTTCCAGTACTATCTAACAACTCTATCCAGCCATTTTCATTCTGTACTGCCTCACTGAAAGTGACCTTGACCACCTTACTAACTACCACGTTCACAGCGTTGTTTGCAGGGTCAACAGTCTTAACAGTTGGTGCAGTTCCATCAACTGTGAAACTGTACACATAACCAACTAAACTGTTACCATACAAATCAGTGATACTGCCAGTATGCAAAAGCAACTTATATTTAGCCCCTTTAACCAAACTGGTAGGTTTAATTTTTAAAACACTACCATTAATTGATTTAGTGAAAGAAACAGCCTTACCAGTACTATCCAACAACTCTATCCAACCAGTTCCAAGTTCTATAGACTCACTGAAGTTAACAGTGATACTATCTTTTGGAGTATTATAACTCACACCAGTAACGACAGGTGCAGTGGAATCAATAGGATTAGGTTCAATTTGGCTATTCCAGAGTTTGGAAGCAGTTAATCCATTTGTAGTTACATTTAATTCATTTGTAAGAGATATGGGATTTGTTTGGATGGTAGCTACTCCATTTCGGGTCATAACAGTCTGTGAAAAGTTACCTGCTGTGAATGTTACTGGAATAGATGGTAAATCAGTTACCAATTCACCTGTAACGCCATCAACAAACTCTACAGTGTAACTGTTTGTCCCAGTTCGTTCTAATTTCATGTTTGTGGCAGTAGCATATTCTATGTCCGGACAGAGTACAGGAGAATTGCCGTACCAATTGGAACCTACTTTAGGTGAAGTTGATGCCTCACACGCCCTCATATCAAAATTTCCATTACCCCGAATAATATTGTGTTCTATGACTTCAGTTACAGAACGGACACAGTAACCTGGGCCAAAAGAAAGTCCATTTCCTGAATTTTCTTCAGATACCCTGCTTAAACTGCCAGTTATGTAATTTCCGTTGATAGTAACATTGTTACCAGTATAGTAGTTAACTTTGATCCCGTTGTTATTTCCTTTTATGTAGTTATTTGTTACTGTGATATTATTTGCAGATCCATTGAGTAGTATACCTTCTCCATAGTTATCAGTTACTGTATTGTTGTTTATATTAACGTTTGATGAATCTATTGAAGATATTCCTTGACTGTTATCAATAACCTGGTTATTGGTAATTTTAACATCATTTGAACTTTTTACATAGATTGCACCTTCATCCGATGATAGACCTGCAGTGCTGTTGTTACCGTTACCTCTGAAACTAGAACCGTTAATGGTATTATTATTGGAATTGTAAACTCTAACTCCTTGTTCTGTGTTATTTTCAATCTTGCTTCCAGTGATCTCAGTATTTTTACTGTTTGAAACATTAATTCCAGTGACAGAATCTGTTATGTTGCTGTTTTTAATGGTAGTATCAGTACTGTTATTTATTGTAACTGCGGATCCATTAATTGCACTTACCTGATCATTAAAAATGCTCACGTTGCTGGTGTTATTTACCAGAATTCCAGAAGCTGTAATATTAAAACCATTTATTTGAGTTCCAGAAGCCTGAGAACCATTAATTAAAAATACAACAGAGTCAGATCCAGATATTTCTGTCCCAATGCGGGTTATTATATCTAATTGTTTATTGATAGTTAGCTGTAAATCTTCATAGGACTGCCCTAGAAAGTTTATAGTATCCCCAGATACAGCAGCATCCAGTATTGCTTGAATCTGATCACTTAATGAAGATGTTCCACCACTATAATAAGAAGCATTCTGCACATTAATCACAGCAGCTGATGCTGGTGCCACAGAAGTAACAGGTATAGCTAAACCCATAAACAACAAAGATAACACTAATACCTCCTTTTTAAAATTCATCTTTAACCTCCTTCAATTGTTTTTCATTATGAATCCTAAAAAAATTAAAAAAATAAAAGATCCACATATATTATGAATAACCGATAGGACCATATAAACATGTCGATACCAATGGTATTCAAAAGATATTTTACAGTACAACAAATTTAATTCTTAAAAATAGCATTTTTCCCTATAAAACCTAAAAACTGTTTTCTTAATAACCTAAAAAAAATAAAATGGGGAAAATAATTTTGTTCTAGCTTTTAAACTGTGAAGCGACTCACGTAACCTTTTAGGTTGTTACCAGCTAAATCAGTCACACAACCTGTATGCAAGAGTAGCATGTACTTGGTTCCTTTAACCAAAGCACTGTCTGGTGTTATTGTTAACACGTTACCGCTGATTGATTTGGTGAATGAAACTGCTTTTCCAGTACTATCTACCAACTCTATACTACCATTTCCTGCTTTTACTGTTTCACTGAAAGTGACTTTAATTACCTTATCGATAGCCACATTCACAGCGTTGTTTGCGGGGTCAATAGTCTTAACGGTTGGTACTGTACTATCAACTGTGAAACGGCTCACGTAACCTTTTAAGTTGTTACCAGCTAAATCAGTCACACTACCTGTATGCAAGAGTAGCATGTACTTGGTTCCTTTAACCAAAGCATTATCAGGTGTTATTGTTAACACGTTACCGCTGATTGATTTGGTGAATGAAACTGCTTTTCCAGTGCTGTCTAACAGTTCTATACTGCCATTTCCGTTTTGTATTGCTTCGCTGAAGGTGACTTTGATCACTTTATTAGCTGCTACGTTCACAGCGTTGTTTGCAGGGTCAACAGTTTTAACGGTTGGTGCTGTGCTGTCAGTTGTGAAGCGACTCACATAACCTTTTAGATTGTTACCAGTCAAATCAGTCACACAACCCGTATGCAAGAGTAAAATGTACTTAGTACCTTTAACCAACGCGTTGGTAGGTGTTATTGATAACACGTTACCATTGATTGATTTAGTGAAAGAAACAGCCTTACCAGTACTATTCAACAACTCTATCCAACCAGTTCCATTCTGTATTGCCTCACTGAAAGTGACCTTAATCACTTTACTAACTGCTACGTTCACAGCGTTGTTTGCCGGGTCAACAATCTTAACGGTTGGTGCAGTTCCATCGACTGTGAAACTGTACACATAACCTGCCACATTGTTACCAGACAGATCAGTGATACTACCAGTATGCAAAAGCAACCTGTACTTAGCTCCATTAACCAAACCAACAGTAGGTTTAATTGTTAACACACTACCATTAATTGATTTAGTGAAAGAAACAGCCTTACCAGTACTATCCAACAACTCTATCCAACCAGTTCCAAGTTCTACAGGCTCACTGAAATTAACAGTGATACTCTTATTCGGAGTATTATAACCTATACCACTAACAGTCGGAGCAGTAATATCCTTAACCGTAACAGTCTTAGTTACAGTGTTGGTATCACCATAAGCTGTGGTTACAGTCAAACTAACCGTATAAGTACCATTTGCAGCATATGTATGCATTGGATTCTGCTCAGTACTTGTTGAACCATCACCAAAACTCCAACTCCAACTCGTAGGAATATTACTTGAACTATCATTAAACTGAACATTTAAATTAGAACCAGCCGTAGAAGTGAAATTACCAACCAAATCCTGAAACGCATACAAACCGCATCCATATCTACTAACATATAAAGTACCGTCAGGGCCAATTGTTGGACTACTTAATGAACCACTACCACTAGCAGTGTAAATCCATTTGGTGGTTAAATCTGGGTTGAGTGCGTACAAAATACCATTTGTTGTTCCAATGTAAATGGTCCCGTCTGAACCAATCACAGGTGTTGATACACTTGTTGCTTTTGTAAGGCTACAATTATATAGAATGCTTCCATCAGAAGAGTTTACCGCGTAAAAATTTACACCGGTTTTAAAGCATCCCACGTATATTGTTCCATTGGAACTGATTGCGATATTCCCATAACTTGATCCAATGGTAGTGTTCCATTTTACTGTTGCATGATCCCCATTATCAGTTATAGCATAGAGTATACCAGTACCGTATGTTGCAACATAAATTGTTCCATCTGAACCAATAACAGGAGTACTTTGGATTCCTCCTTTGCTGGAGCTTGTTCCGGTACTGTAGCTCCATTTTAAAGTTCCATCAGCTGTGTTTAGAGCATATAAAGCAACAGCACCATATGATCCAACATAGAGTGTTTTACCATCTGAAGAGATAGCACCATGACTAGTCAATGACTTTCCAGTAGAGTATACCCATTTTGCACCCACATCGTTAGGGTTAGTCTTGGTGTCAATCGCATACACATTACCTAAATTTGAGGTAAAGTAGATTATTCCATTGGAATCTAGTACAGGATCACCATAAGGAGCACCCACACTTCCGGTGTTGTATTTCCATTTTATTGTTCCGTTAGAGTAAACCGCGAACAATGTACCATCATCAAGTGCGTAGATGGTTCCATCACTACCAACAACCAGACCATTATTTGCAGTTCCTGTACCCAGATAGTCGCTCCATAAGAGTGTTCCATCTGATTTGAAAGCATACAGAGTAGAATCACTATGTCCCATAACGTATATGGTACCGTTTTTTGTGACAGTTACTTTTCCCACTGAGTATATGCTGCTGTTGGTCCATTTTGTGGTGTTTGTCTGTGGTCCAGTATAATTGGACTGACCTGTTGCATTTGTGGCAATGGCCGTGTTTACTGTTGTGTTTGTAGTGTTGGTTGCGTTTAAAGTTGAATTATTTCCAGTGCTGGCTGCACTAACACTTCCAACTGTTGAAACACCAATCACAGCAAAAACCACCAACAGAACTAACAAATTATTGTGTTTCATTTTTTTTAACCTCCCTTCTCAATTAATTATTTATAATTTTTTTATTATGAATCCATTATAGAATTAAAAAAATACTAAGATTCACACATAGTATGAATAATCGAATACATCATATAAACATATCGATCAAATAATATGAGTTAAATACCTTTAATCAAATTAAAACGAACATTTCTATCAATCTGATATGTGTATATGGACATGTCGAAACCATCCAAACTGCATATAATCAGTGCAAATAATAATTAAAGTATTAATACGTCTTAAAAACAGAATTTGATAACACGACTAAAAAAAATAAAAAAGGAAGTTGATTCCCATTATGTGTAAGGACTTCCATTTAAAGTGTTACCACTCCATTCTCCATAAAGTCCAGCGTCGTCGTGGAAAGTATCAGTTACGGGGTAACTGAAAGCGTTGTTTGTAACAGAAATTGCGATACTTGGGTCTACTGCAAAGTATGCATTTGTTAGTATACTGTACCCTGTGCTGTTTAACTGGCTTATGTTGTTATTATCTAAGTTAAGGTATAATACATCAGGACTTTCCATAGCTATGCCTGTTATGTTGTTGTTGGATATAGTTGCGCTTAATTGACCGTTGGTTGCGGCATTTTTTCCAGTTATGGTCATTCCATATGGAGAGTTAGTTATATTGTTACCTGAAACAGTTCCTTTGAAGTTTCCACCCAAGAATATACCATATTGAAGGCTGTCTACGACGTTGTTTGTGATAGTTGATGGAATAAATGAGTCCATGTCGATGGTAGTAGCGTGGTTTACGAGTGAGATACCGTCACGGGCATCGTTCATGTTGGTTATTTTGTTGTTGTTGATTGTGAGGTTTGCGTACAGCATGTAAATGTTGATTCCATCGTCACCGTTTGTTATGTTATTGTTTTCAATGTCACAGCTGTAGACGTTGGATCCAGTTATACCGTCTGCAGATGGGTTGTTAATATTGATATTGAAACCGTTTATGCTGACTCCAGTTGTACTTGAAAGTTTCAGAATTGAAACTCCATCACCAACAAGAGTAGCTCCGTTACCTACCAAAGCCAAAGCCTTATTAATTGTCAGGTTAATACCATTATAAGTTCCTGATGCGAAATTAATGGTATCTCCTGCATTAGCACCAGTAATTGCAGTTTGGATTTGAGCATTGGTCATGCTTGAATCCACATTGACAGTAGCTGCAGATACTGGTCCGACAGCAACGACTAAGGCCAGTAAAAACATTAACACACTCAATTTGTTTTTTTGCATTTAATTCCTCCGTTCTATATTTTCTATAATTACATCCATTCCATCAATTGATTCAATTCAACGAAATGCAAGTAACTACAATTCAATGTGGAATAACATTACTATATAAAACTTTGCGGAATTTCATAAGAATTCGTGTGATATAAGAAAATAAAAAATTAAGTCCCAAACATTTTAATTTTCCACAATAATACTACAATATACGTTTAAACACATTAATATCAAAAAATATCCTTAACATTAAAATTTAAAAACTTTTTTAACGATTGAATACTAATTAAATGACAGAAATTTAAAAGTAACAATTATAATGATAGTATTATTGTCATTAAATTTATTATTTTTATAAACTAAAATAATAAAATATCAAAACGTATATTAATCCATATCGATATACCTGTGTGTACTCTAGATGTTAGCCCAGACCATGAGTTATATTAAATTCTATGGATTTAATATGAAAAATTTAAAATTTATACCAACAATATCTATTCAGCAGACGATATAGATTTAAAACCTTTCAAATTCCATAATAATTGATTTATGATGTTTATTATTAAGGATATGAATCTCTTCGATATAATAAAAGATGTATATCATGAACAAAACTAAAACTGAGATTTTAACCTTGTAAATAGAAAATTACTTGGATAAATGACTTTTTTATATCAAAAAAAATGAACGAATTCAAAACCAACGTCCAGCAGTCACTAAATCGAAATGTATATATACACATATCGGATATCATATTTTAAAACGAAAGGAGTATAGAAAATGTCAAACAATACAGGATTACTTCCATTTAATGGCCACCGTATTCAGGGAAGGTCAAGCGAATCTTTTATAGATGCCCACGATGTAATTTCCAGATTAAATCTCAAAGGAAATGAAGTATTC
Source organism: Methanobacterium paludis (assembly GCF_000214725.1). Classification (NCBI taxonomy): domain Archaea; kingdom Methanobacteriati; phylum Methanobacteriota; class Methanobacteria; order Methanobacteriales; family Methanobacteriaceae; genus Methanobacterium; species Methanobacterium paludis. Next base: position 2,462,934 of record NC_015574.1, read on the forward strand.
ATGGATGCAGGTTGTGGTGATGGCCATGCAGCCATGATAGCGTACGATATGCTGGATGATGAAGCAACAATATACGCTTTAGATATCTACGAACCATCCATCCAAGATATAAAAGAAGATCTGAAAGAAAAAGGGATAACTAACGTAATTCCCCTTCAATCAGATATAACGGAACATATTGCCCTTGAGGATGATACGGTGGATATGTGTCTCATGATCAACCTTTTCCACGGATTTGTAGCCAATGATAAATGCAAGGAGAACGTTACAGATACCAGTAGTAAGGTTGATGAAGCCATTACCGAACTTAAAAGGATAATAAAACCAGGTGGAAAGATAGCGATTATGGACTTTAAGAAAATGAAAGCCAGACATGGTCCCCCATTTGAAGCTAGAAGCAGTCCAAAAGAAATAGAAGAGATGTTTGTTAAAAACGGTTTAAAGATGGTTCAACTGGACAATGAAGTAGGAGAAGACCTTGAACAGGGATGTAAATCCCATTATCTTGTAGTATTTGAAAAATAAAATTAAAAAACTGAAATTCAAGAAAAAATTAAAAGTATATAAAAAGAGCATCTTCCTTAGGAAGTGTTTTTTTAATTTTAATTAAAAGATGGAATACGCCATCTTAAGGAAGATAATTCGTTCTAAAATTTTCTATTTTTTATAATAAAATTAATTAGTATTTGTTTCTATTTTAGATACAGGTTAGAACTCTAAGATCATATGAGATGGTTTTAAAGCAAGAGATCTACGATCGTAACACAAAGTTAAAACTTGTAAATTTTCATGAATAAAACTGGCTTAAAAGAGTATTTAAACAAAAATTAGCGGACCTGGGGGGATTTGAACCCCCGACCTTGGGATCCGAAGTCCCACGTCATGTTCCTGGCTAGACTACAGGCCCCAAAATTAATCTGATGTAGAATAAATTTAGATATTCATTTCATATAAATTTAGTTACTCATAAAGTTTTGGGATAAAAAAAAGGAGAAGTTTGGGGTTGATTTTTTAGTTTCTGGAGTACTCATGGAAACATGGTATGCAAACCATCTTCCCATTTTCCACACGGGCCCTGTGCTCTGCAACCATCTCCCCACATTTGGAACAGCGTACTGATTTGAAGATTCTGGCTTCCTCTGGAAATTCCATTTCCACACGTTCTACCTTGAAGAGATCCTCTGCACTTATTCACTGATTTAAAAAAAAGATGAAATATTATTTTCGTGTTCATTAAACGGTTTCAAAGTCCTGATTTTCTCCTATTTCATGATTATCATCAGCTTCAGTATCAGTATTTGTGCTAAAGTATCCATTTAGATACATAAGTCCCGTAAATCTGCTCCGAGCTATATTTCTATAGACAGTGAACAAAAGATACAAAATTCCCCCTACAACAAGGCCGGCCAGCCCAAAAATTCGCCCCCATAAACTTACATTAAAAAAAAGGCCTAAAATACCTAGAATTATGAAGAAGACAAAGACGTATGCAAAGTATGTTAACCATCCTATTCCTTTAATAAATTTGAATATGGTACTAAATTCAAATGCAGCGCCAAAACGTTCATTATGTGCCATATTGCCCAGAGCCATTATGTAAACCAAATTAAACAGTAAGCTTATTATTAAACCTATCAGTAACAAAAATAGATACAAAACGATTTGAGAGTTTCCAGATCGTACCGAAAGGATCATGCCCACCAGACTCACAATTAAAATTACGGTGGGGACAATAAGGTAAATTATGTTAGCTCCAATATATTTTAAACCATCTACAAACATTTTATCCCAATCATTAAAGGCAGGAAGTTCATCATAACCACGAATAGTGTGTTCCACTATTCTCAAAAGGTATCCTAAAGCAAAAAATGCAGGAATAATTAAAAAACTTCCTAATAACAGTGCTAAAAGCCCTAAAAATCTCCCATTATTTGAAAAAGGGTACTTCAATGAATCTGATACTGTCCCATCGATCCTCATTTTAAACCTCCACAATTTTATTATGAGGATATGGTTTGTAAAGTTATAATTATTACTATTTGTATTAGAATGAATGGGATAATTATTAAGGGGATTGGAGAGAATTTAATATATCAAAATTAACTAAATAACAAAGATTATAACTAACACCTCATTTAATTCAGGAGATTAAAATGCTTGCCAAACGAATCATACCATGTTTAGACTGCGACCTCCAGGTACCTCACGGCCGTGTGGTCAAAGGAGTGGAATTTAAACAGATAAGATATGCAGGGGAACCTGTGGAACTTGCAACCCGCTACTACGAGGATGGAGCCGATGAGATAGTATTCCTGGACATAACAGCATCACACGAACGCAGGGAAACTATGGCAGATGTTATAAAGGCAACCACAGAGAACGTGTTCGTGCCCATATGCGTTGGAGGGGGCATCCGCAAGCCAGAAGACTACGTGAACATGCTCCGCGCAGGTGCAGACAAATGCTCAACCAACACGGCAGCCATACACAACCCGGACCTCATAAACCAGGCTTCAAAAGTTGTGGGCAGTCAGGCCTGTGTAATAGGGATAGATGCCAAACGCCGCTACGTTGAAGATCCAAAGGAAAATGAAGACAAGATCATAATTGAGACAAAGGAAGGCTACTGCTGGTTTGACTGCAGTATCTACGGTGGCAGAGAATTTACAGGCATAGATGCAATAGCATGGGCCATGGAATGCCAGGAAAGGGGAGCAGGGGAGATACTCCTGACCAGTATGGACAGGGACGGGACCAAGGACGGTTATGATCTGGATTTAACACGAACAATGAGCGAAAACCTAGATATACCCGTGATTGCATCCGGTGGTGTAGGTAATCCAGAACATATCTATGAAGCATTCATCAAAGGCAAAGCAGATGCCGCACTTGCTGCAAGTATCTTCCACTTCAACGAGTATCCTGTGTATGTGGTGAAGGAGTACTTGAAGGAGAAGGGTGTTGAGGTTCGATTATAATTCATGTTTTAAATTAGTGGATCTATTCAACATTACAATAATTATTTAGGACTTTTTAATGAGTGGAGGTTATATGAGTACTCTTGACTATAAAACCCTTGAAAATATAGCTGATTTAATATGTGGCGATAAATTATCCGAAAAATATTGTGAAGATTCTTTTAATTGCCCATTTTATAGAAAAGGGTTTCAATTACCAACATTTTTTAGAAGTGCTGGTTTAAAATGTCCAGATCATGATGGCAGTACTCGAAACTGGTGAACATTAAATCGTTTAGAAATTTATAATAATGAAGATAAATTAGACCTTGTTTTAAAAAGGATAGCTAATCCTAAAGAATATGGGGATATGCAAAATACATTAATAGTAATTAAAGAATTAAATAATTTAATTGCAGTAGAAGGTCTTGAAGTTGAACTAAATGGGGTAGAACCAGTTATACTAAATAAAAATGCTACAGTACCTCACAAAAAGTCCACAATGACAAGCTTACTTAAAATTGATTTTAATGAATTTATTAATGACAAATCACTTGTTTTTATATTGAACAGCCGATGGAAAGAAGTAGAAAATTGTATAAACTCTAAAGCTTTTCTTGCTGCCATAATTTTGATGGGTAGTATTTTAGAGGGAGTTCTACTCTATGTTATCGAAAATAATGAAGAAAAAGCAAAATTATCAAAAGAAGCACCCCATAAACATGAAGAAATTAAAAATATTGATAAATGGACATTATATGATTTAATAGTAGTATCTCATGATTGTAAATGGCTTGATAAAGACATAAAAGATTTTGATCATAATTTAAGGGATTATCGTAATTTAGTTCATCCGAGAAAACAGCGTGATGAAGAATTCTATCCTGATGAAGATACATGTAAAATTTGTTTGGAAGTAGTTAAAGCAGCAATGAACGACGTAATGAATAATAATGAAAATATTAATTCAATATAAGAGTTATATACTGTTAAACCGAATCAATTCAACTTTTGAAAGCTCAAAATTCGATTCAGATTTTTTTTAATTTCATTGTCACCAACCATTATAAGTCTGGTAATCCAAAAAATAGTAAAAAGAGATCATTAGGGGAATGGATTTGAAAAAACGAAAACATATTTTTCTGGACGATAAAGCTAAAATCGACAGAATGGCCAATAAAATCAAGAAATACGAGAAATTTAAGCCTTACAGTCAAAAAACTGCCGATGAAGACTTCCGTTTACAGGAAAAAATAGCTCAGTTAAGCATCGTGGCAAGTAACTTCATGATGACAGGCCACAGTCCTACCCTTGTTTTAACAAAAAGGGAAGAGGGAGACGAAGTTCAGCTACCTGTAGGTGGAGGTCAAAAGGATCGGGCCAGGGAAATAATATCCAAGGTTGATTTCAGGAAGCTTTATCGTGGAGGTAAAGGTAGAAAAACAGACCCACTCATGATCATAACTGCCATTTGTATGTACGTTATGAGACAGGATAACCCTAAAAGAGGAGATATAAAATATTCTAACGATTTTATTAGGAACGTTGGAGTAACCAAGGAAATTTACGGACACATCAGTGAAAAACTCGACTCCTGCCTGAAATCGTAAGATCTGATAGGTAGCTCTATATAGTGATAGCAAAAATATCGAGTACTTCTTTTTCTGATTATTTTCATGAAATTATTTAAAAACAGTAAATTTTGTTTTAAATTTATCATTACAATTAACAACAAGGCCTGGATCATTCTCAACGAATGGTTTCGGGCCTTTTTTATTAATATAAGCTTTAGTAAGATGCGTATTATTTAATTTAGATTACCAATCAGGGTATAATCTTTTTTTAACATTTTTTATTTTGAATTGTAAGTTGAATTCACTGATTCTATTTAAAAATTCTTAAATCATCAGTATTTGAATGGTGTAAAAAACAAACCCCGTCCAGGTCATAACTGCCGTCTTCATGTACGTTATGGGGCAAGATAACCCTAAAAGGAGAGATATAAAATATTCTAACGATTTTATTAGGAACGTTGGAGTAACCAAGGAAAGTTATAGATACATCACTCGAAATCAGAACTCCTATTCTAAATCGTAGATCTGATAGGTAGCTCTATATAGTGATAGCAAAAATATTGACTATTTTTTTCTGACTTATTTTAACAATTATTTCAAAAAAATTAATTTTTAGGTTATTTTTAACTATATTTCTTCCGCATTCTTTCAAAAGAGTATTTATAATAATTTCTAGTTATTTTATTGCCCTTTTTAGTTTAATTGCTATAAAATGCCCGTTGACTATTTAAAAAATTATTAAAAAGATTTTTACTCCTCCTTATTCCTTATTGCTCCTTCTTAGATTCATCTTCTTCGTCTGTGGTCATTAATAAAGCCAACCAGCGGGTTTCATCAAAGTTTTCTAGATACTTGATAACCACCAGAGTTAAGGGTACGGCCAAGAACATTCCGGCCAATCCCATAATCCAACCCCAGATGAATAATGATACAAATACCACATAAACAGACATCTGAAGTCCTTTACCTGTCAATTTAGGGAACACATAACTTTCGGCAATAGTGTTAACTACTACAAAGAGGATGGTTATGGCCAAGGCCCCCCAGATACCGTATTGAACCCATGCTACCAGAATAGGGGGTATGGCAGCTATTATAATTCCAATATATGGAATAAATCCCAAGACAAAGGTTAATATTCCCCAAAGAATGGCGAAATTAATATCGAAGACCCAAAATATACCCACAAATCCTACGGCTGCTAAGAAGTTCACCTTTATTCTAATTACAAAGTATTCAATAAAATCAGCAACCAAGTCAAAGGTATGTTTCAGGGCAGGACTTTCTGCACCTAAACCTTTTACTAACCTTGATTTTACGTAGGGTAACTCATAAATCAGGAACATTACCGCGAATATTAAGAAGAATCCTATCTCAATGATCCCAGCAATATTTTCCAATGGTATATTGGAGAAGAGGAACTTGATGATCTGATTGGCATAAGTGGCCAGGAAAGAATTAGGGGCTATGGTTATAGTTGATGCTGATGCTACCAGCTGACTTATACTCATGACCATGATTGCTAACAAGCCCAATCCCAAAACAAAGGTTAAAGCCAGGGTTATAAGAATAGACACATTGTAAGAAAATCCCTTCTTTTTAAGCCACATTAAAAATGGATAGATAAGTATGCTGATAAAAATAGAAATGAGTACCGGTCCCAGAATTGGAGCAATATACTTCATTCCTATAAATACCAGTATGATAACAACTATAATAACAATTTGGCGAAGAAAAGGTGGTATTTCATAATTTTCGCCCATATACTTTGTCCCTCCCCAACAGTCTTTTTCAAAAGCTCGGTTATTATATTATTTACTTAAACCCACATAAATAGAGTATATTTGTTATTAACAACAAAATATTATCCATAGTATTTACTTAGTCTGAAAATTTTCATGGCATTAACTTCGCAGAATGTAGCTAGAAATGGGGTTTTCAATATGTCAGAGGATTTTAACCTAAAATCAAAAGATTATTGGAAGCGTATGGGTTGGGGGCTGTTTTTAGGTCTAATCAGTGCTTTAGGAACATTTATATTTATAATGCTGATGAACCTTGGCCAAGGCCTGTTTTTTTCCAAATTGACAGACAACTGGACACCATTTTCAGGACCGTGGTGGATGGTAGTCGTAATGACTGTAGCCGGGCTGTTGGTTGGAATAATTCACCGTTATACCCCCGCCCAACAAATGGATACATTTGAAGCAATGGATAAGGGGTATTTGGACCCTAAACCAGTGCCTTCTTCTCTTCTTGCGTCGCTTATTTCTCTGATTAGCGGTTTTAGCCTAGGACCTGAAGTGCCGTCTGGATTTCTGGCTGCAGGACTGGGAAGCTGGATATCCAAGAAGCGAAAAATGGACCCTAGAACAACCCGAACTACTGTCCTGAGCAGTGTTTCTGGTGCCTTTGCAGGACTGTTTTCATCCCCTCTTGCCATGCTGATCATGCTGCTCGAAACCAACCACAAACAAAATGTAATCTACTATGGGACTCTGTTGATTGCAGGACTTGCGGCGGTGATAGGTTTTGCCATATTTTATTTATTTAATGATTTTAATTATGCGTCACTTTTGGGGATTTTATCACCCCCTGCCTATGATTTACGGCTGTGGCAACTGGGGGCTAGTGTTTTAATGGGTGTGCTCGCTGTTCCTTTTGCCCTGGTATTTGTGATCTTTAACAAGATTTTCAGCCGCCTGGTGGAACCAATAAAAAGTAAACCAGTCTTACGCAGTACTTTAGGGGGCTTTTCACTGGGCTTACTGGCAATTGTCATACCATCAAGTATTGGTCTGGGAACCACTGAAATGTCCATCGTGACCCAGCAGGCCACCCAAATCGGAGTTCTGCTCCTTGTTGTATTTGCCTTGGTCAAGTTGTTGGCCCTGAGCGGAGCATTGAACTTCGGTTTCATTGGAGGCCCTATTTTCCCACTCCTTTTTGTGGGTTCCTGTCTGGGGGCTGCCATAAATCTGATTTTCCCCCAAATTCCACTGGGTCTAGCCCTGGGCTGTATGATAGTTGCGGTACCCGCAGCCATTGTACCCATTCCAATTGCACTGGGGGCAATCGGAATTATTATTATTGGATTATCACCGACCAACGCCCTTCCAGTCTTCATTGCAGCATTGGTCTCCTTCTCCATAACCCACGGGCTTCTGGGCGGAGATCACAAAAAGGCATCAGAAGTTGAGGGTGCAGATGAAAACTAAGCTGAACAGTTGTGATCTCACAATATCCATTCATATATGCATGACTCGAAGTAGTTCTGCTCTTATGAATTTTATGATTCGATCAAATACGTTGAATATTCTTTTATTTTTTATTTTTTAAGTGATGAACAGAATTATAAAATATTAAACCATTTTATAAGGAAATTAGGATTAAAAAATGATAATTAGTTGTATATGAATCAAAAACGGGACTTCCGCTTGAAATCGTGGCATCTGATAGGTAGCTCTATATAGTGATAGCAAAAATATTGAATACTAATTTTTTTCTGATTAATTTTCATGATTATTTTAAAAAGAGTAAATTTTATTTTAAATTATTATTGCACTAACAACAAGCCCGGATCGTTCTCGAAGAATGGTTTCGGGCTTTTTTATTAATAGATGGATTTATTATTTAATTTGGATTTAATTAATTTGGATTAATAATCAAATGTATGGTCTTTTTTTAAAATTTATTTCGAATTTAAGTTGAATTCACCGATTATATTTTTTTATTTTTTAAAAAATCTTAGATCCTCAGTTATTTTGAATAATGTGTAGAAAACAGACGTTCTCCTGATCATAACTACAACTTTTACATACGTTATGAGGAGGGAAACCCCCAAAAGAGGAAATATAAAATATTCTAAGGATTTTATTAGGAACGTTGGAGTAACAAAAGAAATTTACTGACGTATCAGTGAAAAACAGGGCTCTTACCTAAAATCGTAAAATTTGATACGTAGCTTTATATAGTGATAGCAAAAATATCGAACACTTATTCTATTTTGAATTATTTTCACTTGAACAAATTACAACCACTAACATGGCATGGCCATCGTTCGATGAATGGTTTTTAGGTCTTTTTATTAATAACTGAGTTATTTTTAGGTCTTTTATTAACAATTGAGTTATTATTTTACTTGAAGTAGCAACAATCATTCTAATTTTCAAAATCATACATTGAAATACATTTATTTCCCCTGGTTAGAAGACAATTAGTTTCCACTGGAGTTTATGGATTGATAGGTATATCTTGGAGGTATTCTAATGTTTCTAGGCGGGCCACTTCCAATGGGTTCCATCTACGGTTAGTAATTGGCATATTCTTATCCCTATCTTAGTTGTTCGTATCAGATTATAAAAAGAAGGTTAAATTTCGTTTAATTCCGTATTTATGTAATTAATATTTGATTTTTTTAAAGGCCTACTCCACATTCCAACCCACATAACCTCCAATTAGATTATAGACCTCAGTAAAACCTGCCTCTTTCATGGCCTTCAGAGCTAGGCCCCCCCTACGGCCTGTTTTACAATAAACTATATATTTCTTATTTTTATCAAATTTCTCCAGATTCTCACTGAAATCCGGATCTGTAAAATCCAAGTTCTCTGCATTTTTAATATGGCCCTCAGCGAATTCCCAAGGGGCTCTAACATCCAATATAATAAAATCTTCGTTTTCCATTAATTTCAGGGCTTCTATTGGTGTAATGTTCTTGATGGTGGACATGATATCACTTTTTGTTATATGTTGTTCTTCATTATTTAGATCTGGGATTCCATATTTTTTAAAAATTCTTAAATATTTCTGAAATTATAATATATAGTGGTAATTTCATTTTATCAATTAAATACTGGAGTAACATCCATGGAAAACCAGAAAACATCCAAAATCAAACTATTTCTAACTTTTATTTACATCCTTATATTCCCCGTAGCCCTCCTATTTATTTCAGGAAACTGGCTCTGGATTCAAGGATGGGTATTCAGTATCTGGTTTATAGGATTGTGTTATACCACCATAATCTATCTGTATCGCTACGACCCGGCACTCTTAGAAGAGAGGTACAGACAACCGGGAAGCGGTGAGGAGAAAAGGTGGGACAAGTATTTTATGTATATCCTGTTCCCCAGCTTCGTAATTTGGTTTTTAATCATGTCCTTAGATGCCCAAAGATTTGCCTGGACCATTAATTTCCCTATAGGGTTAGAAGCAGTGGGATTGATCCTTTTAATAGGTTCTGCCTTCTTTTTGTTTAGATCCTACAAGGACAACACCTTTGTATCTCCTCTGGTTAGGATACAATCAGAAAGAGATCAGAAAGTAGTCTCCACAGGAGTTTATGGATTCGTGAGACATCCCATGTATCTGGGAGGAATACTCTTATTTTTAGGGGCACCGCTGCTCCTGGGATCAGTGTATGGATTAATAGTTGGTATATTTCTCTCCCTCTTATTCGTGGCCCGTATCACGGGCGAAGAAAAGATGCTGTTAGAAGAATTAGAAGGATATCCAGATTATAAAAAGAAGGTTAAATACAGGCTAATTCCTTATATCTGGTAGTTAAACAAATTACCATAATATGGAATCAAGGTAAAGAAAAAGTATCTAGGGAAGGATAAGTATGAAAAGAAACATTATTCATATTTCAGATGTACATTTTGGAGATCCTACACATTCTGATGAGTTGGTATACAATTTAACGTCGCAAATTGAGGAAGAAAATCCAGATATGGTAATTTTTGCAGGGGACCTCACTTACGGGGGCTTTATAAGTGAATACAACAATGCCAAGAATTTTATTGAAGAATTGAAATCTATTACTGAAACCCATGTGGTTCCAGGAAACCATGACGCCAGGAACGTGGGTTTGGAACACTTTAAAAATTTGATTGGGGACACACATTTTGTTAAAATAGATAAAAAATGTAAATTAGCAATAATTGGCCTTGATTCATCCCGACCAGATATTGATGACGGAAATATTGGATCATTCCAGTTAGAATGGTTGAAAGCCGAACTTGATAAAATACCAAAGAATTTCGGAAAAATGGTTATTTTTCATCACCACCTAATTCCCATACCCCAAAGTGGTCGGGAAAGGAACATTTTACTGGATTCAGGGGATATAATACAGTTGTTAATAGATGAAGGCGTTAATATTGTACTGGGCGGGCATAAACACGTTCCCAATGTGGTGACCTTAGAGGGAATAGCTGTTATAAACTCAGGTACTGCAACAACCAGAAGATTGAGGGGTACGGGCCATCCATGTTACAGTCAGTTAATTCTAAACGATGTGGATATGGAAGCAAACCTAATATTCACAGAATCTGGGATCAAAAAAAATGTAGCCAATTACAGTTTCGTTGAAACAGATTCAGGTGTTAAGATTCATTCATATAATCATGAAGCAGCATTTAGGATAAAACCTGTGATCTAATTCTTTTTTAATAAAATCAGGACTTAATCTACACAGACTATATGCCAAATTTATCGCAATTTAAAAAAATACATCACGCCAAAATATCCATATTCGCGTCTTCAAGGGTATCACACCCTGTAAGGATCATGGCTCGCCTCAAATCATCTTTCACATAATCTAAATACTTTTTAACTGCTACTTCTCCCCCGGCAATGGACATCTGGGCCAGAGGTCTGCCAAGTAATGCCACATCAGCACCCAGGGCCAGTACTTTGAGTACGTCAAATCCTGTACGTACAGCACCATCTGCCAGTATAGGAATTTTTCCAGAAATTTCCCGAGCAATATCTGGAAGAACTTCGGCTACTGCCTGGCCTCCGTCCATAACTCTGCCCCCATGATTAGATACATAACAGGCACTAGCTCCTGAATCCACCACTTTACCTGCATCTTCTGAGTTCATGATGCCCTTGAATATAACAGGCTTTTCTGTAGAATCTACCAGTTCCCGGAGCTCTTTTTCGCTTTTACGGTAGACTCGTTTTTCAGGTGTGGTCCAGAATGTGGAACCGGCACATTCCAGATCCACACCAATGGCAATCACATCAAGTTTTTCGGCCAGTTTAAATAACTCAAATAATTTATCCTGTGCCTGTGGTTTGAAGGTGGGTATGCCCCATCCCTTATTTTCTCCTATGATAGTAACTCCAAGATCTTCTGGTGCAGAAGGGGTGTTTCCCACCATACCTATGGATCCAAAGGCTTTCGCCCCGTTTAAAAGACCGCGGTAGAATGATTCTTCAGGAATAGCATCATTAAGACGGGCTTTACCCCAGAAAGACTGGCCCCCATTACTGGCGCTACTATATCCTTTCCGAAGATAGATATGTCCATTTCTGGTTCGTGGTGGGCCTTAATCACTCGCATTTTAAGCTTATATTCCTGAAGGGAATTGTAATTTGCTTCAAAAGTCTTTCCCTGTCCAGCACCACCCATGCCAATGGAAGCCCCGAAATTCTGCCCGGCGCATATACGATCGGGCTGACCATTACAGACTGAATAAACCCCACAGGTTCCTGTAAGCATTTTTCGTGCTATGGTACGATAGCGATTCAGATCACCAGATTCATCCTCTTTTTCCTGGTAAACAGCCATTTTAAGGTAGAAAACTTCGTCAGTTACTTGCTGGAGGTAAGTTTTGGGCATTCCACAGACTGGACATTCCCAGTTATCAGGGATATCTTTTAAAGTAGTTCCGGGTTCTAGATGGGAATTGAGATCCCCTTTTTCATCATCATAGGCAAAAAAATTGCAGTAGGTGCAGATGTACTTCATTTAAGTTACCTCCTTGAATATCGGGATGTATAATGTTTTCAGCACATTAATATCGTTAGTCCCTTTTCTTTCCTTTATCTAATTTATTCCTTGCCTGTCCAATAGCCTTAATGGAGGAACTCCTCTAGGACACACCTCAAAACAGTTCCCATGAAATTCACATGCCCACCAGCCGTTGGTGATATCAGCCTTTTGCAGTCGTTTACTGCCTTCATCATCTCGTGGATCAATGTAGAATTGGTAAAGTTTGGCTAGAGCAGCAGGTCCCAGATATTCTGGATTTTTCCCATTAACAGGGCATGCTCCGAAACAGGCGGCACAGAGAATGCAGTTAGTATATAATTCAAGTTCTTGCATCTCTGCCGGTCCATGAGTCGTTCCTTTTCAGGAGTTGGATCGGATGGTCTTAAAACAGGATCTACAAACTTGTAATTTTGGAAAAAGGTAGTCGTGTCCACCATAAGATCTTTGATAACTGGTAGATGGGGTAGGGGCTCTATTAAAATCTCTTCATCTGAATTCCGCAGTACATTTTCTCCTATTGTAGCATCTGGAGAGAAATCAGTCTTTATATCCCCTTTAAGAATTGATGTCACTTGAGTTCGGCAGGCAAGTCTGGGAACTTTGTTAATGAGCATGGCACATGTACCACATACTGCACCTCTACACGAGTAACGAAATGCGATAGAATCGTCGAAATGTTCCTGAATCTGAAATAGTGCTTCTAAAATTGTCATTCCTGGGTTTGGCTCCAACTCGAATGTATCGTAGCGTGGTGAATCCATTCCTTCATGATAGCGGAATACTTTAAGTTTCATTAGTAAAAGCGCTCCTCTGGTTCAAACATACCTATGTTAACTGGTTTATATGACAGCTGCATCTGATTATCTTTCATTGAGATCATTGTATGCTTCAAGAATCCTTCATCATCCCGTTTCGGATAATCAGTTCTACTATGGGAACCACGGCTCTCTTCTCTTCCTAAAGCACCCATAGCAACTGCTTCTGCCAGATAAAGCATATTTTCCAGTTCAAAAAACCTGATAAGTGTTTGATTCACGACCCGTTCTTTATTATTGATACTGACATGGGAACTCTGCTCCTGCAATTTTTTAATCTTTAAAAGTCCCTCCTGCATCCTGGAATCTTCACGATAAATGCCAAACTTGTCAGACATGGTTTTTTTCATTTCATCCATAATTTTAAAGAGGTTTTCTCCCTCGTTTAGTTTAAGAATTTCATCAATCCACGAATTTTTTTCCTGCATTGCATGTTTTATCGGTTCTAATGAGGGTTCATCCATATTGGGGATATCTCTAATGATACTATCAGCTACCAGCCTACCAAATACCACTGTTTCCAGAAGTGAATTTCCCCCAAGCCGGTTGGCCCCGTGAACACTGATGCATGCACATTCACCTGCAGCATAGAGGCCAGAAATAGGGGTAGCTCCGTTGATATCCACATGAATTCCACCCATTGAATAGTGTTGACCTGTCTGGACAGGTAGAGGATCTTTAATAGGATCTACTCCTGCAAAATCCATGGATATCTGTCTTATCCCAGGTAAACGTTTTTTAATCTGATCAGCACCCACATGGCGGAGATCCAGATGTACATATCCTCCATTAAATCCTTTGCCTTCGGCTATTTCCTGTTCAATGGCTCGGGCCACCACATCTCGTGGGGCAAGATCCATGGATTGGGGAGCGTATCGTTCCATAAAACGTTCCCCATTTTGGTTCAGGAGAATGCCCCCCTCACCACGTGCCCCTTCAGTTATTAGAATGTTGGTTCCATAAAGGGTCGTGGGATGGAACTGCACAAACTCCATATCTTTGAGAGGAGCACCTGCACGAAGGGCCAGTGCCTGTCCGTCGCCTGTATTGATAAGAGCATTGGTGGAATTGTCAAAAATTCTACCAAAACCACCCGTTGACATGAGCACGGCCTTGACTGCAAATCCATGTATCAATCCGGTCATGATATCCAGGGCTGTGCATCCTGTACACTGCCCATGTTCAGTTACCAGAGATGTAACAAAAAATTCTTCATATACTCTGATATTTCGGGATACGATCTGCTCATAGAGAGTATTAAGTGCGTTATGGCCACTACGATCAGCTGCATAGCAGGTTCTAGGAAATCCTACCCCTCCAAAGGGTCTCTGAGCAATTTTTCCATTTTCAAGCCTCGACCAGGCAGTTCCCATATGTTCCAGTTCGATCACAGTTTTAGGGGCTTCACGGCACATTAGGACCACAGCATCCTGATCTGCCAGATAATCAGAACCTTTTATAGTGTCGTAAGCATGCATTTTCCAGCTATCTGCCGTATCATCTGGACCGGGAACATTACCTAAAGAAGCATTCATTCCCCCATGGGCTGCCACAGAATGGGATCGTAGAGGATGAACCTTGGAAATTACTGCTACGTTGAGTCCTGCATCTGATACCCGTATTGCAGCTCGAAGTCCGGTTAATCCTCCTCCTATTATAACAACATCGTACCTGTGAATTGATGATAAATCCAAATCAGTACCAACTTCTTTATCAGGAGTTATCCTAGACCCATTGGTTTCAAAATATTTTTTTAATGATTTATATCTTGTTTTAAAATTTTCTAATCGTGAAGGGGGCTTTTTATCTTTAATAGATCTGATAACTTCCACTCAATCACCTTTCCCTCAATCACCTTAAATTATTCTTTTGCCTTAATCCTGGTTTCTTTAATATTTCTTTTTTTGAGGTAAGTTGGGATTAACCATCTTCACAGGATCAACTAATAGGTTAAATTCATCTTCTGAAAGATATTTTAAATTCAAAATAGCTTCTTTAAGAGTTAAATCATTATTAAATGCGTAATTTGCGGCTTTTGATGCCTTGTCATATCCAATAACAGGACTTAACGCAGTTACTAACATGAGGGATTGCTCTAAAAATATATTAATCTGTTTTTTATTGGGTTCAAGACCCTTTACTAGAAATGATCGGAAGTTACGGCAGCCATCAGCCAGTATCCGTATGGACTGCAGGATATTACGTATCATCAACGGTTTGTAAACATTCATTTCCAGATAACCCCCGCCGCCTCCCATGGTTACTGCCACATCATTAGCCATTACTTGAACTGCTATCATGGATAATGCCTCACATTGAGTGGGGTTTATTTTCCCGGGCATTATAGATGAACCGGGTTCATTAGCAGGAATATCAAGTTCATGGATACCGCAGCGCGGTCCGCAACTTAATAAACGAATATCGTTGGCTATTTTGTATAGTGAAGTGGCCAGGGTTTTTAAAGTGCCACTCATCATCACCATGGCGTCATGTGATCCCTGTACAGTGAATTTGATGGGAGCTGTGACAAAGGGCATCCCCGTTATTCTAGCTATTTTCTCGGCTACTTCTTTATCAAATCCCGGAGCAGTATTAATCCCCGTTCCCACAGCTGTACCTCCCAATGATAACTTATATAAATCCTGTAAACTGTCCTCTAAACGCTTTAAATTATCATTTAACATGCCCACATAACCTGAAAATTCCTGGCCTAATGTTATTGGTGTAGCATCCTGCATGTGGGTACGGCCAATCTTGACAATATCTTTCCATTCTTCTGATTTAATATGCAACGAATCACGTAATTGTTTCACAGAGGGGATTAATTGCTCATTTACACCTTTTGCTGTGGCAATATACATGGCCGAAGGAAAAGAATCGTTGGACGACTGAGACATGTTCACATGATTGTTAGGATGCACTGGTTTTTTACTGCCCAAGGGCGTTCCTGCCAATTGTGAGCAGCGATTGGAAATCACTTCATTTACATTCATATTGAACTGAGTCCCGCTTCCCGAAATCCACACATGGAGGGGGAATTGATCCTGATGTTTACCCGCTAGAATTTCGTCGCAAACCCAGACTATCAGATCTTTCTGCTCCTTTTCAAGCCTGCCACCATTTAAATTAACCAGTGCCGCAGCTTTTTTTATAATTGCATAAGATTCAATCATTTCTTTTGGCATCGGATCGTCACCAATGCTGAAATACTTTAGAGAACGTTGAGTTTGGGCCCCCCACAACTTATCCAAAGGGACCTGAACCTCACCTAGACTATCTGTCTCTTTCCGAAACTCGTTTGGCATATATACCCCCTTCGACCTATATTCAGAACTATTAGAGATTTTAGATTTGATTTCTAGATTAAAATAATGTTATTCTTATTATTATTTTGTGTTTCAAAACTTATTATATTTTGTAGGTATTCAATTTAAAAAACATGTTCCGGGGTTTTCATTAATCTAAAGACTAATAATCGAAATAAAAATTAAAAAGACGATTTGAATGGTAAGTTTGTAAAATTTTAAACTAAAATAGAAAGTATATTAGATTAATAGAGGATATTAAAACTTTATTTATTTGTTAAATAATAATTGTTTATTCACTTACCAAAGGAAGCTTACTGATCTTCCAGGCCACGAAACCTCCAAGGATATTGTAGGCACCTTTGAAACCAGAATCCCTCATTTTATCCATGAAGTAACCACCTCTAACCCCACTTTTACAGTATATGAGATAGTTCTGTTCTTTATCCAATTTCTCCACTTTCTGTTGAAATTCGTGTCCATCATAATCTAAATTCAAAGCATCGGGGACGTGCTCTTTTTCAAAGTCCTCTTTAGGCCTAATATCCAGAATGGTAATCTCATGGCCTCGTTCTTCAATTAATTTAAGTGCTTCATGGGGAGTTATTGTTACAAATTGGGGCATTATAATCACTCTCTTGTAGAATTAATGGCCTGTAATTGGGCCCATCTTTACACTTGTATTGTATGGCTCTATGGAATAATAAAATTTGTGAATGTCTTACAAGATCGTGGCCTCAAATATCATCCCTGAAAAATGATGAGAAAAATAAATAAGTTACAAACCTAAAAATGAGTATCATGAAAAAACGCTGCCTATGGGCTAAAAAAGACCCTTTAATCATAGAGTACCATGATAAAGAATGGGGCGTTCCAGTCCATGACGATCAACGCCTTTTCGAGTTTCTGATACTGGAGGGGGCACAGGCAGGTCTAAGCTGGACCACCATACTCAGAAAAAGGGATAATTATCGTGAGGCATTTGATGATTTTGACCCTGCAAAAGTTGCAGTCTACGATGACCATAAAATTGAGGAATTGAGGAAAAATGCGGGTATAGTGCGTAACCGCCTCAAGATCGCTTCTGCCATCACCAATGCACAGGCGGTTCTTGAAATTCAAAGGGAGTTTAAAAGTTTCGATTCCTACATCTGGAAATTTGTAGGGGGCAAACCCATCCAAAACAGATGGAAAAACCTGCAAGATGTGCCATCATCTACAAGAGAGTCTGAAAATATGAGTTTAGACCTGAAAAAGATAGGTTTCAAGTTTGTGGGTCCTACCATATGTTACGCTTTTATGCAAGCTGTTGGCATGGTCAACGACCATACTACAGATTGTTTCAGGCACTTGGAATTGCTGAAAGATCACCCTTAAAGAGATCATCACACAAACCCATTGAAACAAGGATTGAATGGCCCGCATAACCTTTAAAAATCCAGGATTAAAGCTTTTTATTGCATATACTGAAATTTTGTGATAAAAAAAGAATTTTAATTTGAAAAGAAGTTAAAAAGAATGATCTCCGTATCTTTGAAGCGTTATTTCCCCTTAAAGACAATTTGAAGTCTGAAATCAAAAAAATAATCTTACAACCACCATAAAATTATATACAATGATCTAAAAAATAGTAGTATTATTAATTGAGGAACAAGTTTTAAAAAATGGAGGGTTACCATTTAAAACCATAGCAATTACTGTGGAAAAGGAAGGAACCACATACGTTGAAACATACCTCAAAGGAGCACAACTCCTGCAATCAGCCCATCTGAATAAGGGCACCGCTTTTAGTAACGAAGAAAGAAAAGAATTCTCTTTAAAAGGCCTCTTACCTCCAGTTGTGGAAACAATAGAAGACCAACTTCAAAGAGCCTACCGTCAGTTCTCTTTACAACCAGACGATCTTCAAAGAAATATATTTTTAAACAACCTCTACAACACCAATGAAACGCTTTTTTTCAAGCTCATCTCAGAGCATGTTGATGAGATGATGCCGATAATTTACACTCCAACTGCAGGTTTAGCAATCCAGCATTACAGCAACGAATTTCGAAACCCTCGTGGTATTTATATATCTTACCAGGATCAGGATAACATTGATGAGATTCTAGACAATCTAAGTAATGATGAAATTGATCTAATAGTTTTAACAGATTCTGAACAGATACTGGGAATAGGGGACCAGGGAGCCAACGGAATCGGTATTTCAGTGGCTAAAATTGTGATATACACCCTTTGTGCTGGTGTTAATCCTCGAAGAATGCTGCCTGTAATGATCGATGTTGGAACCAACAACACCCGGCTTCTAAACGACCCACTCTACATTGGATGGCGCCATCCCAGGATCAGTGGCAGGACCTACGACCGGTTTGTGAATAAGGTTGTAGAATCCATCAGAAGAAAATTTCCGGATGTTTTCCTCCAGTGGGAAGATTTTGGGAAGAAAAAGGCCAGATGCAACCTTGACGAGTATCAAGATAAAATCTGCACCTTCAACGATGATATACAGGGCACTGGGGCGGTTACAATGGCTGCACTCCTTAACGCTTCCAGACTGACCGAAACCCGATTATCAGACCACAAAGTTGTGATATTTGGTGCTGGAACAGCAGGCTGCGGAATTGCGGACAGGATCTGTGAGTGGATGGTAAAAGATGGTCTCAGCCAGGATGAGGCCCGTTCCAGGTTCTGGCTCATGGACAGTGAAGGGTTAATAACAGACGATAGGGAGAATCTTGATTACTTCAAAGCCCATTACGCCAGGCCACAGGATGAAACCAAAAACTGGGATTTGAAAGATAACTCCATATGTCTTCTGGACGTTGTCCGCAACGTAAAACCCACCATTCTTATTGGCACCAGCGCCGTTCATGGTGCATTCAATGAGGATGTGGTGAGAGCCATGGCATCGGCAGTTGAAAGGCCGGTTATATTTCCAATTTCCAACCCTCCAAGCTTGGCGGAGGCCGATCCAGAGGATGTGCTTAAGTGGACTGGTGGAAGGGCCCTGGTTGCCGCAGGAAGTCCACATGACGATGTTACAGTAAATGGAAAGAAAATATTTGTGGCACAATGCAACAATGCATTTATATTTCCAGGATTAGGTTTAGGGGTGATCTGCGCCCGGGCAAAAAGGGTGACCCCCGCAATGATCGATGCTACTGTAATGGAACTGGGCGATGCAGTTAAGCTCCATGTCGATCATGGCGAAAGGCTGCTCCCAGAAGTCTCCAAACTTCAGGAAGTGAGTAAAAATATCGCAGTGGCTGTGGTTAAGAGAGCAGTGCATGAAGGAGTTGCCAGAATTGACCCTGAAGAGGATGTAGAAGAACTAGTTAATCGGAACATGTGGAAGCCTGTGTATATTCCTTACAAAGAAATGAAACATTCCGAAGCTTCTAAATAAACTATTCGATCATTCTCTTTTCTATTTTTTGGATTACCTTAGGTTATTATCCGAATAGGAATATTTAAGTTTCTGCCGGATAAAGGACCTGATAAAGGAATATAAACTTGGGTTATCATAAGTCTATTTTAGAAATAATAATTTTTAGAAATAATATTGAGGTGGTCTCAACATGTCACTTGTAATAAACACAACAACACCTGAAGGAATAGTTTTAGCTGCAGATAGCAGGCAAACATACCGCAACCTTAAAGGAATGGCTCGTATCGGCAGCGACAATGCTTCAAAACTTTTTCAGATCAACAAAAGAATAGGGGTTGGAGTAACGGGCCTCGCATTTTTATCAGATGATGGAGTGCTGAAAAACATAAGCAAGTTCATCGATGAGTTTAGGAGGGGGTCGAAAATTGAGAAAATGGAGGTTAAAGATGTTGCAAACGAACTGCACAGGCTATTTAACCGGAAGTACCAGTGGGAAGAACAGCTTGAACTTGCAAAAACCAACATCCAAAACGATCTCAAAGCCAAGGGCTGTGAACTTTTAAGCATTGAAAGACAGAATTACGCCCTGAAATTTAAATTTAAAACTCCTCAAGGCACGGTAGAAGATGGAATGGCTGGTGTGGATATGATCGAACTTCTGGTTGCAGGCTACAATCGGGATGGTTCCCATGAAGTTTACGGATGTCAAATACCCGGTGATGTCCAGAAAAGGAGGGACAGTCGTCAGCAAAACAACGAGTACGGCAGTTCATGGATAGGTCAGGGCGACGTTGTCTCAAGAATCGTTTTGGGATTTGACGGGAGGATAATGAACGTGAACTTTGCAAAGGAAACTGCAAAAACCATAGGCGAAGCCCAGATCATTGAACAGTTGAAGGGATTGGAGTACGCAATCCAATGGGGAACCATGACGCTGCAGGATGCTGTGGATTTCTGCACCCTGATGATTCAAACCACCTCAGCCATGCAAAGGTTTTCAGACGGGATAAATGCCGACCCGGGGGATATGCCTGGTGTTGGTGGACCGGTGGATGTTGCTGTTATCACGGAGGATAAGGGATTCTTATGGGTGAGTAAGAAAAAACTGACGTTTGGTGAAAATGAGGTGGATTTGGGCTAAAACTAGGAGTTATAATAGAATATCACATAAGGTGAGAAACTATGAAAATCACCCTAAAAATCAGTCCAGAAGAATACAAAGGCCCGTTCAACCTTATAAACACCATCAGAAGTGGGCAAACATCCCAGCCAGCATGGTTCTACAAGGATGATTACTTCAGGGAGCTGATTAACGTGGCAGGCAAACCATGCCTCGTGAAAATCTCCCAGAGAAGTTGTAAGAAAGACAGTACCATGGATATTGTGGTGGAATGTCCTGAAAATCTAGAAGAAGATGTAATTAAAGCCCGAATAATGGAAATTTTCGGTTTAAACGACGACCTGAATGATCTCTACGAATATTTAAGGTCGGACCCTATGCTCGAACCAACCATCAAATTCTGCAATGGATTGCGACTTTTCAAGGCGCATGACGTCTTTGAATGTTTAATATCATCCATATCCTCGGCTAACTGCTCCATTATACGCTGGAACAAGGCAATTAAAGACATTAAAATGAAATGGGGAGATGAGTACAAGTTCCCATCTGGAACATTTTACACCTTTCCAAAACCTGAAATTCTCGCTAATGTGCCTGAACACGACCTTGAAGAAATGCAGCGTTGTGAGGATAATCTACCTGAAGACTTCAAATTTACGAACAATCTAAAAAGCTGCGGTGTGGGTTACAGGGCCAAATACATCATCAAAGCCGCTGAGATGGTTCAAACCGAAATTGAACTGGATAAACTGGGAAATATGAGCTACGAAAATGCATTCAACACCCTCTTAAAGATCCCTGGTGTGGGACCCAAGGTGGCGGACTGCATACTCTGCTATGGTTACGGTTACGGTTACGGCAAAGCCTTCCCTGTGGATGTGTGGATAGGAAGAATAGTATCAGAGCTCTACTTCAACGGAGAAGAGATCAAACCCCAAAAGGTAAGGCAGTTCGGTATGGAAAAATTCGGTGAGCACGCAGGTTATGTGCAGCTCTACCTCTTCCATTACGCCAGAAAATCCGGCCTTTTAGATTCTCTCAAGAAATAGGAAAGCTGAATAACAGCCTCCAACATAATAAAATAGGTGAGTTTTATGGGAGGAATCTCCGACAACCTGGAGGAATTCAGAAAAATTACCCGTAAACACTACGGAAAACTTGTTGACAGCCTTGAGGAGAAGTACTGCTGGAAGTGTCCCATGCATACCACGAGCCCTGAAACCTTCTGCAGAGAGGCTGAAATCTGGCTTCGGCTTTCAAATGCATTTGAACAAGGCATACACGATGAACTGATTTCTAGGAACATTCCAAAAGATAGTTTAGAGGTTATAGCTGCCAAACTTCTGGAAAAAAAGATGAAAGCAGAGGTTAAAACTCCTAAATTCCAGAAACTGATTTTATTGAAGGTTGAAGAGGACATGGATCTCCAGGTAAAGAAGGGTAGTTTCCTGCTGGTTAAGGAGAATCCAAAATCTGTTAAAAAGGATGATCTGGTTCTGTTACCCCGGGTTTGTCCCCTGTCCCTAGGCTGGTTTGCCAGGGCAAGCTACCGGAACATGCCCCTGAAACTCTTTAAAGTTGTCAGATCATTTCAAAAAGGCAACATATCCTACATCAAAACAGAAAATGGGCTTGAAATACCAATTGTATACGTTTTTGGGGTTGTTCTTAAAACAATAATGGAAAAAGATCCAATCTACTCTGATTTAGGACTTAAACAAGCCTAAAAAAATAAATTTTCACTTATTTTGGCAAATAGGTTATATAGGTCATTATCCACACTGAAAAGAACAGTATGAGGAGTATTCCATAGAACATGGTGTGTTTATCCCTCTTGGCTGCAAGGTACACGCCCAAAATTGGAGATAAAATACTTCCAAGGAAACCTACAAGGTAACCCTTTGAAACGAAGTACAGTCCCACAAAGAAAGCCCCAAAGCTTAAAATGTAACAAAGGTTTATTTCTTTAGTGTACTCCCTTTCTACTAATTTTCTTTCCAGTTCTTCATTGTCCATTTTTTCACACCCTAAATGACACTCCCATTCTTCTGGGTTGAAAATAAATTACAACATATTGATGGAATGAATATATGTGATTGCGGTTACTATGGCCCATATCACTGCAAGTGCAAGGAGAATGTAGCCAAATTTTCCATTTCCATCCAATTTTTTATAGTTGTAAGCCCCAAAAAGAGCTGCAACCACTGAAATAGCAAGTGTTAAGGACTGCAATCCAGGAGATAAAATATAACCTCCAAGAAGGATTCCGAGAAACATTACAATCGCATTTGTAGATTTATAAGAAGTTTTAAGATTTTCACATTCTGTTTTATCGTTGTCAACCATTTTTATCACTTAAAATTAATGTTAAGGTGTATGTTATCTCCCAACTATAAATGTTATGAATCTTATAAACTAATCACAATATAGATGCTTGTCTTAAGACTGAAGGTGATTACATGGAAGATAATGACACATCAGAGTATGGGCTGGCATCAGGGAAAAGGATAAAATCTAAGGCAATTGAATCCCTGAAAAAGGATGTAATTAATATGCTACCGACTTCATCCCTAAAAGAGGTATCAGATGTTATTATGAATGAAGCAAAGCATCTGACAGGAAGTCAGCACTGCTACATTGCATACGTGGACCCGAAAAACATGGACAGTGTGGGTATTTCCTTTTCACATATGACTGGTGGGTGCGATATGTACGAGAAGATGGGTGAGGCTCGTTTCAAGGTCAGAAAGGATGGAACTTACGGCGGTCTTCTTGGATATTCTCTTGACACTGGTGAATCCTTCTACGTACACGATCCTTCAAAGCATCCTGCATCTCACGGACTTCCAAACGGACACGAACCAGTTTCACAGTTTTTATCGGTTCCAGTAAAGCATAACGACAAAATACTGGGACAGATAGTGCTTGGAAACCCTGAAATGAATTACACATCTCATGATGTGGATTTAGCAGATGCTGTGGCAGAGGTTTATGCAGTTGCACTAAAAAAGTTTTTATATTGAGAGTAATGTGACTCAATAAGTAAGATATGTTTGTTTTGGACTTATTTTTCTAATAGTTTTTAATGGCTGTTTTAATGGTCACCATAAAAATTAAATATTATTTTCAAAAACTAAAAAAGAAGCTAAAAAAACTAAAATTAGGGAAAAAAAAGTAAAGTTAGGATTTTTTTTGTTTACTCGTCAACCACTGTGACTTTATTCATTACGTCGCCTGCAGTTATCTTGTTCACAACATCCATTCCCTTCACAACCTTACCAAAGACTGTGTGCACTCCATCGAGGTGTGGCTGTGGGCTGTGGGTTATGAAAAACTGGCTTCCACCTGTGTCCTTTCCTGCATGAGCCATTGATAATGCCCCTGTACCGTGTTTGTGCTCGTTTATCTCACATTTAATAGTATAACCTGGGCCTCCTGTTCCGTTACCTTTGGGGCATCCACCCTGAATTACGAAGTTAGGTATGACCCTGTGGAATGTCAGTCCGTTGTAAAAACCCTTTTTTGCAAGTTTTTCGAAGTTTGCAACCGTGTTGGGTGCCTCTTTATCAAAAAGCGTGAGCTCAATATTTCCTTTATCCGTTTCAATTATTGCTTTTTTCATTTTATTTCACCATTCAGTTTTTGTTAAGGTATGTAGTTAAAATTTATTAAACCACCTAATCAAAGTATCCATTGGTATCTAACAATTTAATATTACATAAGTTTCAAATAAATAAAAAGCTTTCACAGGTCATGTGGAAAAATGAAACCCAATTTTTATGTAACCACATGACATCCACAATTTAAAGTTACATCATGTTTTTAGAAGGTGAATAAATGAACACAAAAGAAATTATGGCATTAGACAATGAATACGTTATGCAGACATACGGTCGCCAACCTCTGGCCCTTAAAAAGGGTAAAGGAGCTGTGGTTTGGGATGTTGAAGGTAAATCTTACATAGACTGCGTTGCAGGAATTGCAGTCAACAACGTTGGCCACGCCCATCCTAAGGTGGCAGAAGCAATTTGCAAACAGGCGCAGGAACTCATACACTGCTCAAATATCTACTACACAGAGGAGCAGGTGACCCTTGCAAAGTTACTTGCAGAGGTCTCACCCCATAATAAAGCATTTTTCTGTAACAGCGGTGCAGAGGCCAACGAAGGTGCGATCAAGCTTGCACGAAAGCACACTGGTAAGGGTGAAATAATAACCATGGAAAACTCATTCCACGGCCGAACCATAACCACAATAACAGCAACAGGCCAGACCAAGTATCAGAAGAACTTCGGACCATTAACACCAGGATTCAAATACGTACCATACTGCGACGTGGATGCAGTAGCAGATGCAATAACAGACAAAACAGCGGCAGTACTTGTTGAGCCTATTCAAGGTGAAGGTGGGGTAATAGTACCACCTGAAGGATATTTGATGGAACTTAAGAAAGTTTGCCATGAAAAGGATGTTTTATTAATCTTTGACGAGGTTCAAACAGGTTTCGGAAGGACCGGGCAGATGTTCGCCTCCCAGACATTTGGTGTAACCCCAGACATCACAACCCTTGCAAAGGCAATAGCCGGAGGATTCCCAATGGGTGCAGTACTTGCAAGTAAAGAAGTTGGAGAAACATTCCAGCCAGGAGACCATGCAGCAACCTTCGGTGGAAGTCCATTGGCATGTGCAGCTGCAAAAGCTTCAATAAATGTGATAATTGAAGAGAAGCTCCTCGAAAAGTCCAGAGAAAACGGAACCTACTTCAAAGGTAAGCTGGAAGAAATAAAAGAAACCTACAACATAGTTAAGGATGTGCGTGGTTGTGGGCTCATGCTAGGTATGGAGATGGAGAAAGAATGTGGTGTAATGGTTGATGATGCCCGTGAAAGGGGTTTAATCATAAACTGTACTGCAGGCAACGTGTTAAGGTTCGTTCCTCCATTGATGATAAGTAAAGACCAGATAGATGCTGTGGCCTCAATGATGGATGAAATTATCGGTGATTTCGCCTGAGTAAACTTTAAAGGGTTAAATTCAAATTTCATACTTTTTGAATTTATTTTTTTTTATTTTAAACGATCTACTTAAGTTAGGATTTTAACCAAAGTTTACTTAAATATTAATTAAAAGGAAAAAGGCTGATTAAAAAAAATTCATATTGAATATTTTA
Source organism: Methanobacterium paludis (assembly GCF_000214725.1). Lineage (NCBI taxonomy): Archaea > Methanobacteriati > Methanobacteriota > Methanobacteria > Methanobacteriales > Methanobacteriaceae > Methanobacterium > Methanobacterium paludis. The sequence continues at coordinate 2,489,049 of NC_015574.1, forward strand.
AGATTTATATCCGTTTATGTGATTAATTTATAAAATAAGGTGATTTTAAGGTTTAACTTCATCATATATCTCTGAAACTTCTTTTTTAATTTTTTCAGTGCCCATCCCCATAATGGATAATACTGCCATTCCAGCACTTAATATGGCTGCAAATGTAACCACCAGGTGCATTCCTGTTGTGAAGTTGTATGCATCCAAGTTGAAGAGTTGGTGCATTTGAAGTACCGCTGGTGAGACTGTAAAGTTAATTAATATACCTGCATAGCATACTGCAAATACCATTCCAAGGTTTCTCATGGTTACTATAATGCCCGATGCAACTCCTGCCTGACCCATAGGTATTTTAGCCATTATGGCCTTGTTGGTGGGAGACTGGAATATTGCGGTTCCAACCCCCAAAAGTGCAAGGCGCAGGAATACATCGGTGGCTGTTGAGAAGATGGTGAGCTGTGTCATGGAGTAAAATGCCACAACACAGATCATGGCTCCAAGGAAGGAGAGGGATCTTGAACCAAATCTATCGGACAGAGCACCACTTAAAGGTGCCAATGCCATCATTATAATTGGAGATGCTGTTAAAACCAGTCCTGTGGTGTTTGGTGTGAGATGGAGGACTTTCTGCAGATAGAACGGCATTATAAATATGATCATGTACATGCATATGTAGTTGAAGTGCAGGCTCAGGTTGTATGCTGAAAAGCTGGGGTTTTTGAAGAGTGAAAGGTTGAGCATAGGGTCTTCAACACGGTTCTCCCTCCGAATAAAGAGTAAAAATGTCACCACTGCAAATACTATCATTAAAATTGTTTCAATATTTAAAGAATTTATCGTTATGTAGTTTAGAATGTAAACTACCGCGAAAAGACATGCAAACTCAAGTAAAGTACCTGGAATATCCCATTTAACCTTCTTGGTTTCCCCAATTTTGAGTATACGGTAGCAGAGCAGAAAACTCAGTATACCAGTTGGAACGTTCACAAGGAATATGGCCCTCCAACCAAATGCAGCATCAAGTATGCCTCCGATTGCAGGGCCAAGGGCCAATCCCGCCGCAACTGCCACTGCATAAATTCCCAGGGCTTTGCCAAGTGTGTAGGTTGGGAAAGATTTTTTAATTATTCCCATGGATACCGACAGCATCATGGCGGCTGTAAAACCTTGTAAAGCTCTAAAAATGATCAGAAGCTGGATAGATGGTGCCAGGTTGCAGAGGAGGGATGTTAATATGAACCCCACCAACCCTGTCAAGTAAAGCCGTTCATGCCCTAAAAAATCACCCAAACGGCCAAAAAAGAGGACAAATCCCAGTAAAGTAATTAAATAACTTGTTAAAACCCATTCTGAAGTTACAAGGCTTGTACCGAAAAATTCTGTAATGGATGGCAGTGAAACATTGACCAGACTGGCATTTATCGGGACCATCGTACTTCCCAATGCTATTGCAAACAAAATTTGCCAGCTTTTTCGGTATGGATCCTTCAAAGTAATCCATCCATCTGAATAATGTTTTTATACATCTTTTAATCATTTAAACAAACTTATTTAAAAATTAAGTAATTTTTAACCTTTATATTTAGAATAAGATTTATATTTGTTCTTATATTAATTATTTGAAATGTATATCATAAAATTTTTCATGAAAAACATCGAGTGATTTCAGTTTTTTGGTGATTTTTCGTGATGATATGAATAAAATTTCATCTTATCTTTTCAGATGATGAAATGAAAATTAAAATAAAATTTTTAAGTTTTTGATGTTTTTTAGGATGGTTCAATTGAAAGTTTAGGACTCCTGTGATGCCCCTACAAACTATTTTTTTTATTGCAAAATTTTTATATGATAAAGATTAAAAATTGAACATCAACTTTACTTTTCTGTTTTTGGAGGATAATAGATGAATTTCGATTTAGAAACAAATAAAAAAGGAAATCTGAGCATCGGAGGAGCTGATGCATTAGAACTTGCAGATGAATATAAAACTCCGCTTTACGTCATTGATGAAATGAAAATAAGGGGAAACTACAGAAGGTTGTACAAAGCTTTCTCAAAACAATACGATAATTTTAACATGTATTATGCATGTAAGGCCAACACTAACCTTGCAGTAATGAAAATATTGGAAGAAGAGGGAAGCGGAATAGATGCAGTATCCCCTGGTGAGATATACACATCCCTGCTTGCTGGATTCGATCCTTCAAAAATTCTTTACACTGGAAACAACGTCACAGATGAAGAGCTTGAATTTACAATATCATCTGGAGTTAGATTGAACATTGATTCAATTTCACAGCTTAAAAGACTTTCAAAACTGTCAGGTGCAGAGGGAATGGAAATATCATTCCGTGTAAATCCTAATGTTGGAGCAGGACACCATAAACACTGCATAACTGGTGGACCGTTAAGTAAGTTTGGTATTATGGAAGAAGAAGCTGTAGAAGTTTACAAACTGGCCCAGGAACTTGGTTTCAAACCAGTTGGTATCCACAGCCATATAGGCTCAGGAATACTGGACCCAGAACCATTCATGCTTGCGGTTAGAAGTTTGATGGACATTGCAGGAAGGGTGCATAGGGAAGCGGGAGTTGAATTTGACTTCATAGACTTTGGAGGAGGTATTGGAATACCTTACGAGCCTGAAGAATCCAAACTCGATATCGATCTCTTCGCTCAAAAAATCGTGGACCTTTTCAAAGAGAAGTTAGGAGAGTACGACCTTGGAAAACCTACAATGTGTATAGAACCCGGCCGTTATATAGTTGGAGACAGTTCATACCTACTAACGAGGGTGAACACTGTAAAACAGAGCTACAGAAAATTCGCAGGAGTTGACGCCGGTTTCAATACACTCTTAAGGCCAACCATGTACGGTTCATACCACCACATAGTGGTTGCAGACAAGCCTGGAGCAGAACCAACTCAGACTCTAGATATTGCCGGAGATGTTTGTGAATCAGGAGATCTGTTTGCAAGGGACAGGCCAATGCCAGATATAGGGGAAGGGGACCTTCTTGCAATACTCAATGCAGGAGCATACTCATTTTCCATGTCATCCCAGTACAACAGCAGACCACGACCCGCAGAGGTACTTGTGAAAAACGGTGAAGCAGATGTTATAAGAGAAAGGGAAACTTTTGCAGACGTCCTCGCAAAACAAAACGTGCCTGTGAGGTTGCTCAAATGAAAAATACCCTTTTAATCTTCTCCAAGATGCACGGACTCGGAAACGACTACGTTGTAATTGATGAGAGTAAAAAAGAGATAATCCCTGAGTATAAGAAACCAGAAATTGTGGAGGAACTGTGCAGACGCGGGTTTTCAATAGGAGCCGACGGTGTGATCTTCGTTGTGCCACCAACTGTGGACAAAGCAGATATAAGGTTCAGGATATTCAACGCAGATGGAAGTGAAGCTGAAATGTGTGGAAACGGGATAAGATGCTTTGCAAAATTTGTTTATGAGAACGGGATCGTTCCCCATGATGAAATGGTGGTTGAAACACTCGGCGGCATTAAATATCTGGAACTTATAGTTCGAAGCGGAGAAGTCCTGGCTTCAACTGTTGATATGGGCAAAGCAAACTTCAAAGCTGATGCAATCCCGATGATAAACCCTTTGATCGGTACCGACGAGTTTATGGACCAGGAACTGATCGTTGATAGTAAACCAATGAAAATGAGTGCAGTAAGTGTTGGCAACCCACATGCGGTTATATTTACAGATGAAGACCTTGAAACCATAGATCTGGACTATCTCGGCCCTTTAATAGAAAATCATGAGGCTTTCCCACAGAAAACCAACGTACACTTCGTCAATATCATCAACAGAGGGGAGATAAAGATGCTCACCTGGGAGAGGGGTGCAGGATTTACATACGCCTGCGGTACAGGTGCAACATCATGTGCACTGGTCGGTTACAAGCTTGGAAAACTCGATGAAAATGTTCTGGTGCACCTGCCGGGTGGAGACTTATTTATAGTTGTTTATCCAAGAGATGGTGGTCTTGGAGCATTCATGGAGGGTGATGCAGTCCTTGCATTCGACGGTGTTGTTGAAGTTGATATTTAAGGGAGATTAATGGATGATCAATGGGTTATTTAATGGATAACTAGGATGTAAAAATAGATGAAAATGAGGTGCATTACGAACATCTCATTCACCTATCCTATCTTGATCCGTCCATTTCAATTATAATGGATAACTTATCTTTTTTTTATTTTTCTTAGAAAATTTTTATCCGTTTTTTAAATTAGTTTAAAGAGTTAAGTTCTTTAAAAAATGAAGTTCATTTACAAATTTTTATAAAAATAATAATCTGAATGATATTTAATAATCTGGGAAATTGGAATATTGAGAATTCGTATATTTTACTTAGAGAATGGATATTTCTTATTCTCCTATTTTTATCCTTAATTAAAAACCAAAATAATTTTAACCCTTTTAAAAGTTCTTCTTTAAATCAGCACCATTTTTATATGTTTGATCTTAGATATAAAATTCCATGGAAAAATGGATTCAACACCCCCTCATAAAACCCGGAAAAATTGAATCACGATTGTATCAACAGATCCTGGCAGCAGGAGTGCTTAAAAAAGGTAACAGTATGATTGTGGCCCCAACAGCCCTTGGAAAAACTATTGTGGCCGCACTTGTGGCTGCAGAGAGACTTAAAAAGTTTCCTGATTCCAAAGTGCTGGTTCTGGCTCCGAGCAAACCACTGGTTATCCAGCACGAGGAGAGTTTCAGGGAGTTTTTGAAGGTAAGCACAACGTCATTAACAGGAGCCATAACCCCATCTAAACGAGTTAAACGGTGGTTTGACTCTCAAATAATCTGTGCAACTCCCCAAACAGTTGAAGCTGATGTTATATCTGGAAGGTACTCAATTGAAGATGTTTCGCTCCTAGTGTTTGATGAATGTCATCGGGGGGTGGGTGCATACTCTTACGTATATCTGGCATCCAAATACACAACCGATGGAAAGAATCCGTTGATACTTGGACTTACAGCATCTCCAGGATGGGATGACGAAAAGATAGGTAGCGTCTGTGAAAATTTATTCATTAAAGACGTTGTTATAAAAAGCGAAGAAGATGCAGATGTTGTGCCTTATTTTAACCCTGTGGATGTTAAATGGGTAAAAGTGGAGTTGAAACCAGAGCTTAAAGATATAAAATCCCATATGGACAAGGCGCTTAAAGCCCGGCTGAAAACTCTGAAGAGAATGGGAATAATAAGATCCGTAAGTGTCAGCAAAAAGGATGTGCTGGCTGCTAAGGCAAGTGCTCAAAGGAGGATAGGAAGCAGTGCAAACCCTCCTAAAAAATGTTTCTTGGCGATTTCTATTTTGGCTGCAGTTTTGAACCTTCTACACTCCCTCGAACTTCTTGAAACCCAGGGTATAAGCAACCTACACAGCTACTTTGGAAGGCTTCGTAAAAAGAGGACGAAAGCATCAAAGGGGCTCATGAATGATCCTGAATTCCACACAGCCATGGAACTCACAGAAAAGGCCTATGAAAACGGAATAGAACACCCCAAACTCGAAAAACTTATCAAAATTCTCAAAAATGAGCTCAAAAATCCAGAGTCAAGGATAATTGTTTTCACACAGTTCAGGGACACCGTTAACAAAGCCTATGATAAATGCATGGAAAATAATATAAACGCCGTAAAATTCTTTGGACAAGCATCAAGAGATACTGAAAAGGGTTTAACACAGAAAAAGCAGAAAGAAATAATTAAAAACTTTAAAAAAGGTGTTTATGACGTTTTAATATCAACCAGTGTGGCTGAGGAAGGTATAGACATTCCATCTGTGGATCTGGTGGTGCTTTACGAACCTGTACCATCTGAGATAAGGATGATTCAGCGTAGGGGAAGAACTGGACGAAAAAATAAGGGTAGAATGATCATACTCATGACCAAAGGAACCAGAGATGAGGCTTATTATTGGTCCAGTAGTAACAAGGAAAAGAAGATGAAAAAACAGCTTTCATCGGGCTATAAAACTGATCTGAATGGCTTCGTAAATGGTGCTGAAAAATCTGCTTTTGAAGCTATTGAATACAGCTACAAAGAACTTGAAGCTGATGAAAATTCTGAATTAAATGATGAAAAAAAAGAAAGACCTTTAGTATACGCTGATTCAAGGGAAGGGAATTCATCGGTTCTTAGGGAACTCGATAGATTGGATGTTAATATAAAAGTTAAGGGGCTTGCAGTTGCAGACTATCAGGTCAGCGATGAAGTTGCAATTGAAAGAAAAACAGCAAAAGATTTTATAGGTTCAATTATGGACAAAAGACTCCATAAACAGGCAAAAGAACTGGTTGAAAACTTTGAAAAGCCCGTGATCATACTTGAAGGTGAGAACCTTTACTCCAGCTTCATCCATCCGAACGCTGTGAGGGGTGCTTTGGCCTCTGTTGCTGTTGATTTTGGAATTCCAATAATACCAACCAGATCCGAGGCAGATACAGCGGCCATGATAACTAGAATTGCAATAAGGGAGCAGACGCATGATAGGCCTGCGATGCAGATCAGGACCGAAAAGAAGCCCCTGACTGCATGGGAGCAGCAGCTTTACATAGTTGAATCATTACCTAACGTGGGGCCTGTCACAGCAAGGAAGCTCCTTGAAGAGTTTGGAAATGTTAAAAATGTTATAAACGCCTCAAAGGATGAATTAAAAAATGTTGAAGGAATTGGGGATAAAATAGCCCAAAGAATCAAAACAGTTGTTGATTCTGAATTTAAAACAATTCGAAGTGGAAACAGTCTCCAAAAACCCGGTGAGGAATATAAATTAATAAAATAAAGATTGATTGGAAATTTAATTGATTTGAAATTAATTGAAAGATGAAAGAGATTTAATTGAAAGGATTAATTAAGAATAGAAAAATCAGTTAAAAATTTTAGAATAAAGATTTAGGGAATAAAATTTAGAGATACTTAAAGATTGATGATATTTCTGAAGGTTTATCTGAAGGTTAAAAATCTAAGATCATATCAAAAGAACCTGACTAATTTCAAATTAAAAAATTTTCAAGATTATAAAAAATAAGATTGTAAGAACTTTAATGTTCTGTAACTAAGGAGTGATTTAATTGCGTGTTCTCATCGATGAAAGGGAAAAGAAGTATATGGTTGGTGATGTGGAATTCCATACCGACTTTGGATTCATTAAAAAAGAAGATATAATTAACAGTAAATCAGGAGATATCCTTAAAACCCATCTTGGAAGAGAATTCCATGTTATAGAGCCAGATGTCAATGATTACATCGATTTAATGGAAAGAAGATGTTCAATAATTCTTCCGAAGGATGTTGGAATCATCACAGCTTATACAGGACTCGGATCAGGTTACAAGGTTGTGGATGCTGGTACAGGGGCAGGGGCAACCGCACTCCACTTTGGAAATATAGTTGGAAAAGATGGAGAGGTCAATACTTATGAAGTCCGTGAAGACTTTGCAGAAATTGCAGAGCGTAATATAAAAGGTTTTGGTCTTGAAAATATTCATGTAAAGTGTCAGGACATTACAGAAGGTATAGATGAAAAAAATGTTGACGTGGTGTTTTTAGACCTCCCAAAGCCATGGGACGTTGTTGAACACGCACAAAATGCCCTGAAAGTGGGAGGATACATTGCAACTTACACACCTTTCATTGAACAGATACAAATACTTCAGAGGGTTCTTAAAAAGTTCAATTTTTCAGAAATTGAAAGCTTTGAATGCATATTCCGAGGGATGGAAGTTAAAGCTAGAGGTACGAGGCCAAAAACAAGAATGGCTGGACATACAGGTTATCTTACATTTGCAAGACACCTCTAATGAGGAATTACTTCAAAAATTAGTTCACCAAGATTATAAATTACAAGGACAAAAAATAATTGGTTGATAAACGATTGTAAAAAAATAGTGTTGAACTATTTAAACTTAAGATCTAACTCATGAACATAGATGGAATTCAGTTAGCATTTCATTTATCTGAGAGTTTATCTTAAAATTTTACAATAGAAATGTTTTAGAATAGGAAATGGTGTGATACATGGACTTTAATCAGAAAGATATCATTTCAATTAGGGATTTCAGCAAAGAAGATATTGAATATATTTTAGATGTTGCAGAAAAGATGGAACCCGTTGCAAGGTCAAAAAAACGATCAAACGTTCTTTCAGGAAATATCCTTGGAATGTTATTTTATGAACCTTCAACCAGAACAAGGCTTTCATTTGAAACTGCAATGAAAAGATTGGGCGGTAGTACGATCGGATTTGCGGAAGCAAATGTGAGTTCAGCTACAAAAGGAGAAAATTTAGCTGACACAGCCAAAATAATAAGTGAATATGCTGACGCTATTGTTATAAGACATAATATGGAAGGTGCAGCACGTTTTGTGGCTGATGTTGTTGATGTACCGGTTATAAATGCAGGTGATGGGGCTGGACAGCACCCAACACAGACACTTCTTGACCTTTACACAATGAAGAGGGTGCTTGGAAGAACTGAAAACTTGCACGTTTCATTAATTGGAGACCTGAAATACGGAAGAACTGTGCATTCATTGGCATATGCCCTTGCAATGTTTGGTGTTGATATGAGCTTCGTATCTCCAACTGAACTGAGAATGCCACAAAGTATAGTGCACGATTTAAGCAAGACAGGAGTTTCAGTTGAAGAAACAGAAAGTATACATGACGTAATTGACAAAACTGATGTTTTGTATGTGACTAGGATTCAAAAAGAGCGATTCCCAGATCCTGAAGAGTACTCCAAGATCAAAGGGGCTTATATGATAGATCTAAAACTTCTCAAAGGTACAAATGCCATTGTGATGCATCCACTACCAAGAATCAGTGAAATAGCCCCTGAAGTGGACAACACAGCCTATGGAAGATATTTCGAACAAGCTTTTTATGGGGTTCCAGTGCGTATGGCTATTTTAAGCTTGTTAATGGATAAAATTGAGTGAAATATGAAAATAAAATAAGTGAAGAATATATTTACTTAATTAATATAAATGTAATTTTAAAAATGAAAATCACATGCGAAATAGTGGAACTGTATTTAAAAAAGGGATTAAGAAAAATTTGGATGAAAAAAGATTAAAAGTGAAATAGAATATATTAACTCCATATTGCATCTTCAAGGAGTGCCATTTCACATTGAAGGTCTATTATATTTGTTCTTCCTTTTCCTCTTCCTCTTGACACTGTTTTTGTTGATATAAGTCCTAACATTTCTAGCTCGTTTATAAAGTCAAATATTCTTCTGTAAGAGACTGAATCCCCCTTAGATATTTCTTTGTAAACATCGTAAAGCCGGCCTGAAGTTATCTCTTCCTTCTTCTTTGTGAGGTAAATTATAGATTCTAAAACCTTTTGCTGCTGACTTGGAAGGGTCATTACTATATCAGTAACTTTGTTGTGTTCTATGTAATCTTTTGCTTCTCTTACATATGTTTCTTGAACTATTTCAGACCCTTTTTCATCTGCAAGTTCTCCTGAAGTTCTTAAAAGGTCAAGAGCATATCTTGCATCCCCTTCTTCTTTGGCTGCAAGGGCTGCGCATAATGGTATCACATCTTGATGTAAAACATTATCTTTGAAGGAAAGTTGAGATCTTTCTTTCAGGATATCGACAAGCTGCTGTGCATTGTACGGTGGAAACACAATTTCACGGTCACGTAGACTGCTTCTGACCCTGGGTTTTATGAACTGTTTGAAGTCAACGAAGTTACTTATAGATGCAATAGAAACGTTATCTGTACGAGTTAAAGTGTAAAGAAGACCATCACCATCATTTTTTAGAAGAATATCTATTTCATCAAGAATTATTATTAGTATAAGGTCCTTTCCAAACACATCTTTTTTGAAAAGGTTTCTAAAAGCATTAATAACTTCTGCCTTTGTCCAACCTCTGTATGGAACATCACGTCCCATCTGTTGACATAGACGAGCAATAACTTGATATTCTGTAGTATAATCTGTGCAACGTATGTATTCAACCCTTACATTGATATTTTTATCCTTGGATATTTGTTCCAACTGTTTTCTTGCAAATTTCGCAACAGCTGTTTTCCCAGTACCAGTCTTACCATATATAGTTACATCTGGAGGCGTAACACTTCCTAAAGCTTCCACCCAGTATTTAGCTACGGATTTAATTTGCTCAGTTCTGTGAGGCAATTTGTCAGGTAAAAATCTATGATCCAAAAATTTTTTGCATTTAAAAACTGTCTTTTTTTCGCCTAATTCTTCAAAAATATTCATAGAGACCACTACTATTATTTTATAATAAAATTACGAATTAAAATTGAATCATTGATAATCTTAAGAGTCCTTGAGAGTTATCGTTAAAACTGATTTATCTTTTTGTTTTTAGTAAAATTGTCGAGTTAATGATGAGTAAAATGTTCAGGACTACTCAAAATTTTTTAGATTATTGGAATGGGTGCGTGTGAGGTGCATTTCAAGTGTAAAATTTATTTAAAAACCCTGAAATAATGATCGTTTGAGGTGCATTTCAAGTGTAAAGATGATCGTTACTAAGTCCCGATGATAGAGACGTGCATTTCAAGTGTAAGCAACGAGATTCCCGATCAAATTTTAAGTGTGGGAGATGCATTTCAAGTGTAATATGTACTGAGTTTAATATGCGTTTTATAGTTTTCGTATTATCAACGTTTATAATAAGAATAATAAGTGATGAATTTGGTAGAACTTGCTCATTAAATTGGAAAACACGGACTTTTGAGTTAATTCAACTATGTTTAGTAACTATGAAAAAAATGTATTATGAAATTGTTTTAAGTGTAATAGAAAATGGATTATATTAATTTAAAAGCTTTAAAACATAATATAACCATGTGTAAAAAATAATTAATTAACTTTAAGATAAAATTAAATCAAATTAATAATTTTAAACAGATGTACAAATAAAAAGTTAATTAAAGAATGTAAAAATAAATTTTTAGGTTATTAAATAATTGAAAAATTAAAATTAGTTTTAAAAAGGTTTAAAAGTTAATATTAATCCTTTAAACAATTTATTTTTTTATATTATAATAATAAATTATATAATAAATTATTTTAAAAATTTTATACTGATCCTATTGTAAAGTTAACATTATATATAAATGTACCTATTTTTTAGAAAAACTTTTAAAAAGAATATTTAGCAAATTTTGTGGTCCTATATATCTTAACAATAAAACCATTTTACTTAAATTTTTTAATTAGTATTCTAAGTTAAAAAAGAAAAAATAGAAGGTAAATACAGTTGAAATGGAACTCATTTTTTCATAATTAAATTAAAAAAAATCTTGACTCATATTTTTCAAAATTTTACACTTGAAATGTACCTCTCAAAACTTCAAAAACATTTTTGCACGCGTTTGTTACACTTGAAATACACCTCTCTTTTTTTTGTAAGATCTAAATTGAATGTAGATGATCTACTTACACTTGAAATCAATCTCTTACCCATTTTTTGATAAAAAAAAATAATGAAAATTTCCTAAATAAAAATTAATCAATTAAATGTAAGCTAAAAATCAAAAAAGTTAATAACAAAAATCTGATTTGAACAAAAATTTTATTTTACAGTTGAAATTGGTGTCTCACCCATGTTTCATATCTATCTGATATATTCATTCAATTTCAAGATTTTGATCCAATTTAATTTAAAAGCAACAAGATAAGATTTAAGCATGTTTTTGTAGAAAAAATCAAACAAAAAAAAACAATATAATAAAAGAAAGAATAAAAAGAGAATTATGAATATGAATATTCTTTTCATAATTTTAGTGGCAATAATTATAGATATTGTCTTTGGAGAACTTCCATCTCAAATTCATCCTGTTGTGATGATGGGCAAGTTCATAGATATTTTCAAGGGTTTCCTAACTAAACGTAACAGCAAATTAGCAGGTGCTATCTTCACAATTTTGATGATCGTCGTTTTTGTTACGGCGTTTTTCCTGATAATTCAATTATTCACATTTAATTACTTAATCTACCTTTTAATATCAGCTATTATTCTTTCAACAACATTTGCAATAAAAGTGCTTTTAAACTCTGCAGAACACATAAAAAATGATTTAAACCAAGATATTGAAACTGCAAGAAAATCTGTTTCTTACCTAGTAAGTAGGGACACTTCCAAACTTTCAAATGAAGAACTAGTTTCTGCAACCGTTGAAAGCCTCACAGAAAACATAACAGATTCTGTTGTGTCCCCAATTTTTTACACCTTCATATTTGGAGTTTTGGGTGGAATTACTTGCAGAGTTATAAACACATTGGACGCTATGGTTGGATATAAAAATCCTGAAAATATAAAAATAGGCTGGTTTCCAGCAAAATTGGACGACATCATGAATTATATACCTGCACGTGTTACAGGAATTCTTGTTACACTTGCAGCCCTCCTCTTAAGGTTTGATTGGAAAAGTTCCTACACGATCATGATGAGGGATGCCAGTAAAACACCAAGCCCAAACTCAGGATATCCAATGGCAGCGGCTGCAGGTGCACTTGGAATTAAACTCAAAAAAATAGGTTGTTATGAAATCGGAGACTCTATAAATCCTTTAAATCCTGACAAAATAACCGAAGCATTACTTCTTACCAAAATTACAATTATACTGTTTGTTGTACTTGCATCGGTTGTATTTGGAATCTTCTTGACCATTGCTGAACTTTTAATATAACTTTTTAATGTAAATAAATTTCAATGCTTTATCAATTTCATTCTTAAAAAATTGATTAAAAAAATTAATTAAATAGATCTTCAACTTAAAAATGTGGTTCACATGAAACTGGCTATAATCACAATAACGCCTAAAGCCCGAAAGCTTGCAGAAAAAATAATGGATGATGTTGCAGAAGATCCAACTGTAATAAAAGTTGATTTATTTGAAAAAAACGTTAAAAAAACGTTAAAAACAGTGTTTAACTCTTATGATTGTATCATTGGTATAATGGCCACAGGGATCATGGTCAGAAACATCTGCGGACTGATTAAAAATAAAACAGAAGATCCTGCAGTTTTGGTTGTGGATGAGAATGGTGAACATGTTATAAGTTTACTTTCAGGACATTTAGGTGGTGGAAATGATTTCACCCTAAAAATGGCAGATATTATTGGTGCAGAGCCCATTATAACAACATCGACGGATCTTAACAGTAAACTTGGCGTTGACAGTCTTGCAAGAAGATACCTTCTCAACGTAGATGACCCCAACAAAATAAAAAGAATGAACATGGCATTAATAAACAATGAAAACGTTAAAATAGGTGTAAACCCTAAATTTGATTTCATATTAACGGATCCTGAAGTTAAAGAGTCATACAAAGAGATTTCTTCGGCTTCAGATAGAATAAGAATTTCCTGCAACCATATCAATATGATTTTAAGACCTAAAAAAATTGTGGCTGGCGTGGGCTCAAAAAAAAATATCTCTAAAATCTCTGTAATGGAAGCTGTGAAATCTGCAATGGATACGTTGCGTTTACCAATAAAACGATTAGATTGTATTGCAACAGCAGAAATGAAAAAAGATGAAGCTGGAATAATTGATTTAGCTTCCGAACTTGGAATTTCACTTAAAATAATTCCAAAAAAGGTTTTAAAAGAATTTAAACATCCTGATTGTTCCAAATCAGACTTTGTAATGGAAAAATTTGGGGTACCTGGTGTATGCGAGCCATCTGCCCTGATCGCTGCAGGAACCAATTCACAACTCATATATAAAAAAACAGCCTTTAACGGTGTTACAGTTGCAGTGGCGGTTTCAAAGAATTGATCAACACATGAAACTCGTTTTATATAACTAATTGTTTAATTTTCATGAATTTTATTTTCATCTTCGACCATGAACACCAAAACTTTTTTAAATTATGAATGAGAAACAGTTTTAGATATAACTTTTACCGGTTATTTTAATTTAAACATTGGAGGAATAACTATGAACCAAGATGCATTTGATCGTTGTAATCAAATTTTACAACATATAACTGAAGATACAAGCGTTCCAAGAAATATTCGAAGGGCTGCAGAGGAATCTAAAAATATATTGGCTAAAGATGAAGAAGCAACAATACGTGCAAGTAGTGTGATTTCAATACTTGATGAGATCAGTAACGACCCAAATATCCCTATACATGCACGAACACTTATATGGAACGTTTTAAGTGAGCTTGAGTCTGTCCACGACTGAGTAAACTGGACACAAGTTGTATTTTAGCTGTCTCTTCCACAAATTCTGCAAGAAGGAAAGCATCATCTAAATTTTCTCCACAGGCAACAATACCGTGCCTCTTTAAAAGCACAACGTCCTCATTTTCCAGAGCTTTTGAAACATTTTCGGCAAGCTCCATAGTACCTGGGGTTGCATACTCTACGAAAGGAATAAATGGATTTTTAATAGTTCCAAAACCTTCTAACCTTTTAATTTTTTCTTCAGCAAATGCAAATCCTGTTGCAACTGGAGAATGTGTATGAACAATTCCATTCACTTCATCATTTTTTTTATAAACGTTGATATGCATGAAAACTTCTGAAGAAGCTTTTTTATCATTTTCAAGGCTTTCATTTAATTTATTACCATCCATATCAACAATTACGATGTTTTTTTCATCCACATCTTTGAGTGAGACTCCGCTAGGGGTTATAGCCACATTTTCTGAACCATTAGCAACGAATCTAAAACTCACATTTCCAGATTTTCCCGGTACAAGTCCTTTTTCATACAAATAGTTTGATACGTCAGTAATTTTTCTTAAAACTTCTTTTTTGTCCATTTAAAGTCACCTATTGAATTTTAACTATCCTAATTTTTAAACTTAATTTTAAAAAATATTTGCAATGGTCTGAATTTAACATTTTAGAAATCATAAAAATAAAAAAAAATTTATCTAATTCTTTAAATCTTATTTGACCCTTCATTCATTTATTAATTAAATTTGAGGACTTTCATGGTCCCTCTGTTTAATACAGGAACCTCTGCGCACGTCGGTACAATGTTGTAAATCTTCTGGAACTCTGTTTGGGACTGGAAGGTTCCTGAGTTTATCATGTGAACTCCCTTGTACTTCTTGTAAGCATTTATATGCACATGCCCTGTATGAAAAACGTCTGGAATTTCTTCTATAACAAGATGATCCTCATATTCTGATGCAAGTGGTGTTCTCTCCCCATATATTGGTGCTAAATGTCGTTTTTCAAGGAGTTCCTTCATTATAAGATCTGTGTGTTCGTGTGACATTCCGTTGACTGTCATTGCAAAGTCATCGAAGCTTCTTCCGTGGTACATCAACGTGTTGATTCCTTCAAGACTTACAACGGCTGGGTTGCTGACAAACTCCGTGTTTTTAAGCTTGTAAAGTTCTGATGCATAGTGTTCTGGAAGTGCTGGCTGAGGTTCAGCTAAACGGCATGCATCGTGGTTTCCAGGAGATATAACTATTTTAACTCCATTTATATCTCCTAATAATCTTGCAGCTTCTTCGTACTGTCCATAGATATCCTTTATTGTGAGTTCATCTTCCTGGTGGGGATAAACACCGATACCATCCACAAGGTCCCCAGCTATAACCAGATACCTCACGTCGTTTGCAATTTCTCGCTGCTCTTCATCTCCATAATTCCCATTCATCCAACTTGTAAACCTTTTAAAGGCATCTTCAAGGAATGTGGAGCTTCCTATGTGCACATCTGAGATGAAAACTGCTGAGAAATCCATTTTTTTATCTTCTTTCCTGGGAACTCCAGGATTTATCAATTCTGAGGCTATTAATAGGCTTCCTTTCCTGATTCCAACAACACCAATAACCTCATCTTTAACGATCTTTTCAGAGAACTGGAACAGTTTTTCATTGTCCTTGTGTACCAGTACAGTTGTGTACCCTGTTCCATCTTCTAACTCGATGATCTTGTGGTTGTTTTTTGTGGTTCTGATTTCATTAACCATTCCTATTACTTTAACATCATTTTCAAGGTTAACAACATCTTTTATAGGATGATTCTCCCTGAGTTCAGGTTTTTTCTCAAGAATACCCTTTAATTTTTGGTATCTACTGTTGAAGTAAGCTGAAAAATCTTTTATTTCACCGTTGGTGTAGGATTTTTTACTTGCATCCTTTATGATGTGGAAGTCGAAGGGAAGGTTGGGTAAAAGTTTGCTCTGGGGCATTTGCACACTAACATCCGTACCATTAGATGGTTCATTGGGTGTAATACTTTCATCCATATCTGTTCCATCAAAATTAATCTGTTTAAGATATCGATCCACGATTTCCCCTGTTAAAATAAATATATTTTCATCAGAATTGGACAAATCATCTATTAAGGAATCTGTAAGTTTCAAAGAGTTTTTTTGCCCGCTTATTTTATGGTAAGCTGCATCGTTTATCAGAATATCTGCATTTGTGAATTTTAGAATAATATCATCGATCATGAGAACCCCATGGAAAGCTTTTAGTATATTATATCTACAACCTTAATTATAATAACTAATCCAAATTGATAAACTGAAAGGTGATAATTTTGTCCAGGATTCTAAAGATCATATTATTCATCATATTCTTCGCAATATTCTTTGAAGCAGGTCTTATAAGTGCGTATACCATTGTAACATCCCAACCTCCTGACGTGAATAAACTTATAACTATGCAGGTAGATGAGCTATCATCTCTTTTCAACTTCGGTTCGGGCTCAATTGGGAGCAACCAAAATACTTTGAATGTAACCAATCCTAATGAGGTTGCAACTGCAATCAATGCCACTGGAATTGTTGATGGTGTGAATATTCAGAGTATAACAGCTACGACGTCGCAGAGCACTAAAAATGTGGATACTTTACTGGTAAATATCACCGCAACAGGGTATAAGGATGTTATAACTGGTGATAATACGAGTGCTCAAGTAGTCATATCTCCAAATCAAACGTACACTATTTTGGCAACTGCAACTGGAAATTTATCTACTGGAAAAACTCAAATTACCATTGACGTTAGTACATTAAAGATAATCTCAACCAAAGAGCTCTATTCTAAAACATCTTAAAAACCTTCAAAAGATTTTAAAGAACAACCTTTCAAAAAGGTTAATCAATAAGATTTAATGAAAATAACTCTTTCAAAAAGCAACAACTAAAGTTGGAAATGGAATTAGTGAAGGATTAAAATTAATAAGAATTAAGAAATAATTTTTCAAAAATATTCCTAAAATACATCAACTTTAAATTTTTTAAGTACGATGATGAATAGTTAAATATCTAAAAAAAGGTTTGAAACAAGTAATAAAACATTAAAACTGTTTAAATTTTATTTTTTTTAAAAAAGGTGAAGAAATGATCAGCGTTATAGGAATTGGACCCTCCCGTGAAAATATGAGCATCAGGGCCATGAATGCAATAGGGGCTGCGGATGTTATAATCACCTACAAGAAGTACATAAAAAACATAGAAGATCTTGTAGAAGGAAAGGAGATCATACTCAAGGGAATGGGTGATGAGATAAAAAGGGCAGAACTTGCAGTATCTAAATCTCAGGAAGGAAAGAGAGTTGCTTTGATAAGTTCAGGAGACCCTGGAGTCTTTGGAATGGCAAACGTGTTCTTCCAGATTCTGGGAAAGTACGACGATGTTGAAGTTGAAGTCATACCTGGAGTAACTGCGGCAAATTTTGCAGCATCCTTGCTTGGGGCGCCTCTACACGACTTTGCAGTTATAAGTCTAAGTGACATTTTAACTCCCCTTTCTGAAATAAAGAGGAAGGTCAATGCAGCAGCTAAGGGTGATTTTGTAATAGCCATATACAACCCCCTGAGCAAAACAAGAACCAAACCCTTTGAAGAAGCATATAAAATTCTTCTTGAAACAAAAGGTCCGAAAACACCTGTTGGAATAGTTAGAAGTACCTCAGATGGTGCTGTAGTTACAGTGACAAACCTCCATGATCTTTTGGATCATGAGATAAACATGTCCACAACAGTTATAGTTGGAAACTCCATGACCTACGTCCAAGATGGTCACATGATAACCCCCCGAGGTTACAAGGTTCCATATCCAACACATCCACTAGCAGTTGAATTCTACGATAAATACCTTGCAGGTGAAGGTAACAAAGGTTCCAACAGGGAATGTGAATTTTATCCATGTCACAGCCACCCTCAAAACTGTACATTTTGTTACTGCCCATTTTATCCTTGTGGTGACAGTTCAACCGGTGGAAAGTGGATAAAAAATAAGGGTGTCTGGAGCTGTGAAAACTGTGAATGGATACACCGCGACAAAACAGTTGAGTGCATACAGGCCAGACTACCCGAAATACTTCAGGAAGTGGACGACCTGAAGAATAAAAAGAAAGACCTTTTAAAATTAAGAAGAGAATGCATGTATCTTACCAAATAAATCAGGGTTACTTATGTAATGCTGAAAGAATTATTTTTTCAAAAATATTCTTTTTTAGATGACGGTGGAACAACCTTCAATATTAACCTTCATTTTTTTTATTTTTCCTATTGTAACCATCTTAATTTAATTTTAATTTGCAAATCTCATCATTTTTCAAAGTTCATTTTGAATTTTCTATTTTTCTCATAAGTCAAAAACAAAAAAAATCAAACTAGTAAAAAATTAGCTAAAATACTTCGAATATTAAGTTTGATAAGAAAAGAATCCAATAAGATAATTTAAATGATATTATTACCTAGAAAATCAAATATTATTACCTAGAAAATCAATTAAAAAATTTAAATCAAGCATCATTTTGGTACTGTACCTTTATCAATAATTTTATTGATTGCAGACGCCGCTTGTTTGCGAAAATTCACATCTTCATCCTTTAAAGCACCTATGAGGGGGGTTAACGCCTTTTTATTTCCTATTCTCCCCAGAACCCTGGCGGCCTCCATACGGATATCAAGGTCATCGTTCTTAAGAGCCTTTATTAAAGGATTTATGGCCGGTTCACCAATTTTAACCAGAATATCAGCTATATAATTCCGCACATCCCAATCAGGGTCGTTTAAATTTTCAATAAGGCCTGCAACATCTTTTTCATCCATTTCCATGCTACCACTAGAGTCTTTATGAATTTTCTATCTAATCTATTTTGTTGAAAGAAGATCATTCATTCACAAAAAATAAATCATACCAGAGATAAATAAAATTATCAACAAAAGTTAAGTTCGTGATACTTTGGCAACTTTGGAAAAAAGACTTCACTCATCCAGTAGGAATATTGCAGAAAGATCCATAGAAGAAGTTATCTTCGAATACGAAGTTGATGGATTGGATGCATTGATCTTTGAGTTGAAGAATTTAAAGAACTCCGGATGCTATGAAAAACTTTTCAATGCATATAAAACATGGGAAGAACCGTCCGAACGATTAAATGGGGAACTTCTCGAAGAAGAATTGGAGTCTCGCCTTTTAAATCTTGCATACGATACGTTAGATCCCCCCAGTTCCAGAATTTCAAGATCTGGAACGATAGATTTTTTTGGTTTTTGCTGGCTTTACCCATTTTTAGAGTTATTTTACTTCAGAGACATTGGCAGAAAATTATATTCATACGATCTGAAAGTTTTGTACTCCAGCAGAATAGATGAACGTATAATTTTTGCATTTGATAAGTTTGATGAAGTTTCTTATATTCCTGAACCCACAGACAACTTCTTTTTTAACTTAAAGAATGTTGGATGGGATGGCAGGAAGACTAAACAACTATTTGAGAAATTAAAAAAGATAAGACATTTTATGAGGTATGAAATTGTAGGGTACCTTGAAGATATAACCTTTCAAGACAATGAAGATGCATTTATTTTTTTAATTGCATGTTGCAGCGCTGCATATCATGGTGGAAACATCGATGATCATGATGTTGTCAGGGCGTACATGACTTACTTCAAACTAATGAAAACAGATATCTCCCATCTCGTTGATAACCTAAACGTAGATAACAAGCCGCAGGAAACTGGGTACCTGGTCTGCGAGAGATGTCATGGTTATTATAAACTTGACCCTTGGGAATCACCAGAAGATTTCTCTTCCTGTCACTGCCAGGGTAAGTTAAACTACTACGATGATATTGACTGGCTATTTGAAGATATCTAAGATTAAAAAAAATGGCTTTTAAAATGAAATAAAGAAGATTAAACTTCTTTAGAAAAAGAAATTGAATAAAATAGAATTATTCCTCGAAATCAATTAAATTCTCAAAGTCGTCGAACACAACTTCCAACCCGCACATGTTGGGCACGTAGTTTGCTGCCTTTGCAGAATTTACACCTACAACCTTAAATTCGAGTTCTTCAATGGGTGCAACCACCATACATGTGTCGCAGACTATTTTACCTCCTGCTTTTTCTATAATTGAGGTGTAGCCCATCCTGTCTGCAGCAGCCTTAACTGATATGGATGTGCAGACCCAGAGCTCATTTTTGATACTGCGGCCAGCCACTTTCTCGGATATTTCCCGTATCTCCTCAAGGGATGCGTGTGGACATCCAAGACAGATTAGATCAGGCTTTTTTGTGGTTGTTGAAAGTTTTTGACGCGCTTCAGTGATATCAGACCTTCCGAGCGATATCTTATCTACATCAACACCTTTTAAGGCATCCTTGTATTCTGGGGTGACTCCTTCAACATGATAAAGCGCAACAGCTCCTGATGATGCCAGTGCAGCTCCCAGCCATTTGAGTTCATCTGTTGATGGTGCTTTCTGGAATTTGAAGTAGGGCACACCACCTCCAACCTTGTTTCCAACCATGTATCCAATGGCCCCGTAGTCTGAACCCGCAAGATTTGCATCCACTTCAACCACAAGGTTGGCCTTCCGTTCTTCATCTAGATGGTAACCATATTCTGCTGTTTTCCCGCATATTGCGGCTGCAAGTGCTCCTGGACCTCCTTCACGGTTGGTTCTGGCGCCAAGAACAGAGTTTGCATAGCAAACTGCTGAAGATTCTGACCAAGCTATATGGGATCCAAGCATTGGAACGTTACCCACAAGGTAGGGAGTGCACGTGCAAGTAGTTGAGATGCCCATCTTCTGGTAGGCTTCAACAATCCTGAGCTGCTTCTGGGTGAATTCTTCTGAAAATCCCAGTTCCCTCCATATTTTAAGGTCTACACCTGCAGGGTTTAATGTGGATGGCACACGGACATGTGCGTCCTTTGCAAGTTCTTCAACAAACTCCAGACCTGCATCGCCAATGGTTTTGTAGGAAACACCAGATATCTGGGCCGAACTTATATCCACAAGACGTTTCGCCCCATATATATCGCCCAGGGCTACAATTATCTCCATACATTTTGCAACTGCGGGGCCTTCTTCCCCATTATACATCTTTTTTTCTTCTTTTGTCAGGTACATGAGATCACACGTTAGTTTAATTAACTTTACTTTATCCATTAGTTTAATCAAGCACGCTACAATTTCATCTTAATCCAATAATGCAGGTTTCTTTCAGGAAATTGTTGGTGGAATCTATTGTTGAATTAAATTTATTGTATTAAATCGATAAAAATAATTTGAAATTTTTACAATTAAAATATATTCCTAAAAATATCAAATAAAATAAAAAAATAGAAAAAATTGGTGTTCAACTAGCTTTAAGCTGGGTTTCCACTACGTCATCCACCAGGTTCAGGAAGTTTTCCATGTTCCTGTAGGGTACCACAGCTCCTGCTGCTATATTATGTCCTCCACCAGTTCCACCGAAACTTTTAGATGCATCTTCAAGGGCTGACCCTAAATTAACACCTTTTTCTGTGAGATTTTTGGTGGTTCTTCCAGAGATCTTCACTATGTTGTCCATGCGTGATAGAGTAATCACTGGTTTTTCAGGGTCTAAAATTTCAAGTTCCAATCCTATACTGGAAAGTGTGCCCATCACTTTCTTCCTCTTTTTATCAGCGGTATAAATGTACTGAATGTTCCTTAAAACAATAGAACCTTCCTTTTTTATCCATCCAATACCCTGGACAATGTTGTCTCGATACGTCTTAAGGAGAAGATCAGCTTCTTTAAGGGAACCGTCCCTATCCCCTATGCATATACTTAAGCCCACACCGTGTTTTTTGTTCTTACCACAGGCATCTATTAACTTGGAATAATCCTCAATATTACGAAGTTGAGGGATTTCCTGTGGAATAGAGTAGGTACTTCCGAATATGTTTGGATTTATCCTTATAAGCTCTTCTTTCAGGAGGTCTTTCTCCTCGTTTGCAAGTTCTGTGAATTTTATTCCGTAAGATATACCAAGTTTCTCAAGGAAGGTTCTGGAACCCTCTTCATCACCCGTAATTTCCTTAATAGCGGGGTTGAATGTATATGCCAGTGCCTTGTAAAGGGGCTCTTGTGCTTTATAAGCTATTTTAAGGTCATCTCTAACCTCAACCGTGCCCGCTCCAGTTCCATCTTCCAGTATTATTTTGTTGATACCTTCTATGCCGTTAGAACACTGCATATCTCCAAAGGCACCCACAAGGGCCAGTCCTGCAAGTTCCTTGTAATCCATGGGACGTACTGTTAGGTATGAAAGTCCTGAAGCACTCACATCACTTGTACCGTCCAGCCCGTATAGATGGGGGTTTACATGAACTAGATTTTCCGGGGGCTCGGCTTTAGAATCAATGGTTTGGTGGTGGTCAGCGATTATCACGTCACCTTTGAGTCTTCCAATTGGGGTTAGACTCGCACTTCCCATGTCACAGAAAACAAATAGTTTATATTTTTCCTTTAGGATCTTGGCCAGAACATCATCTTTCAGTCTTGGAACTATTGTAACATGAAATTTACCCTCCTGCCGGGCAATTGCATTGCACATAACTCCGGCAGCGGAAATTCCATCGGCATCGTTGTGAGAGATTATTCTCACAACATGATCCGATTCAATATGCTTGCGAAGTAAATCGCAGGCTTCTTCAGCCTTATTTAACAAGGAGTGCTGCTGTTTTTGGATCATATCTCCATCCTTCAGGGAGCACACCTTCCTTGGTGTAGTATCTGACGAGTCTTCGTATGTTTGATTCAACGATCCTTAGACCCCTTTTGGTGTGAAGGTCCTTTGGATTTTCATCAAGATGTTCCCTTACGTTAACGGCCTTTCTTATGAGGTTCATTAGATCCTCAGGATATTCAAGGCCGTGGCCGTGTTTTTCAAGGATTTTTGTAATTTTCTGTCCTGTTACAACCTTAACATCAGGAATTCCGTACTGGTCACGTAGTATTATTCCTATCTTACTTGTGGAGTTACCCTCTTTATTGAGTTTTAAAACCAATTCTTCTATCTCTTCTGTTGAATATTCAACCCATTCCGGTTTTATTGCCATCAAATCACCTCTATTCTTATTTTAGTTATTTTTAGTAGTTTTACACATATTTTAAGTAGTTCTGTAGTAATTTATTACAGTTCTTTATACCAATGTGCAAATTGCTCAAGCGATTGTCTACGATGAGAAAAGTCGTTCTTCTCTTGTGTGGTTAGTTCTCCGAAGCTTTTATCATAGCCTTCTGGATAAAAAAGGGGATCATAGGCAAAACCATGTTTTCCCCTCTCTTTGTAACCGATGCGTCCCTTAACAGTGCCTAAAAAAGTCTTGGGCTCGGCTTTGGGAGTGCAATACCCAATAACCGACCTGAACTCGGCGTATCTGTCTTCAACATCACTCATAAGCTTTAATATACCCTTATTCCCAAGTGTTTCCTGAACGTAGGATGAATAAGGTCCTGGGAACCATTTAAGGGATTTTATAAAAATTCCGGCGTCTTCTACAATCACAGGTTGTCCAAAACGCCCTGCAGCATCCTTTGCACCGTACCTTGCCACATCTACCAGATCTCCCTGGATTTCTGGGTAGCCGAGGTCAGCATGCTCCAGTTTGATGCCAAACTTATCAAAGATTCCTTTGGCTTCTTTTACTTTGTGTTGGTTACCAGTTATAAATGTTAGCTTCATTTTGATCCCAAAATTCTATTATTTTTTCATGTTTATATTACTATTATTTTTGATCTAGTGCTATGATGAACTTTACCGGCCAGATCATGAATTTTTTATCTTTTTCATGATACATTAGATGAAATTATTTTTGAGATTTTTGAAATATTCTAAATGAATTGAAATTTCAAGTAAGAATCAAGACGGATTTCTCAACATGATCTTCATGAATTTTACGTTAAGTTCGCTTAAATCTTATTGTGGCTATTGTTATTATTAGCTGTATAACGACCCCTTCCTTCAATCTCCTCAACCTTGCCAACTACTTCATCACAATCTTTTGCAATCCTATATCCTTGAAGAATGGAATCAAAACATTCCTCTCCAACTTCATGGTGAATGCCTGAAATGGCCTTCTTGAACACCAGGAGGTCCACACCCTTATCCTCAACTAGATCCGAGATCCTGCCGAGGCCGAAGTCTATAAAGACAATTTCATCGTCATGGAGGATCATGTTGCTTGTTGTAAGGTCTCCGTGAATTATTCCACAGTTGTGAAGTTTTGCAACGTTTTTGCCTATTTTTTCGCACAACTCCTTCATGCTATCAATATCCAGATTATCAAAGACGTCTTTCACGGGCTTTCCACGAATTTTTTCCATTACGATGGTTTTTTCTTCCTTGTTTATATCGTAAACAATGGGGGTGATGACTCCGCAGCGTTTTGCCTCACTTAAAAGTTTAGCCTCACGTTTTGTTCTCTTTTTCCGTAGGTAATGGTCTATCTCTTCTATACGATATGTTTTAGGGATTCTATTTTTCATAAGAACCTCTTCACCCATCCATTTGTCCGGATAAATGTTGGCCTCCGCACCCTTCTCCAGCATCTCTGCAGGCAGTCGCAGATGTTTTGGGGAACTTTTCCTCCATGGAACGTCCACCTGGTCTGTTCTGTACTTTTGAATAACTTCTGTATCTTCCATGCCTTTGACCAGACTGTGACTGTGCATGAGCTGGCCCATCCACGCGATCATGGCCCCGTTGTCTCCACAGTACTTCATGGGAGGCATGTGGAATTCTGCATAATGTTCCTCAGCCATGATGCTGAGCATTTCCCTGAGCCTGTTGTTTGCAGCCACTCCTCCGCAGAGCATAACCTCACGTTTTTTTGAGTGAGCAAGTGCCCTTTCAGTGACTTCAACGAGCATGGAAAATGCAGTCTCCTGAAGGCTGTAGCAAACATCCTCAATCGCCTCTCCCGATTCATATTTCCTTATTGCTGCAGTTAGAAGCCCTGAAAATGATAAATCCATCCCCTTAACTGTGTAGGGAAGTTTTATATGGTTTCTGGATTTTAATGCCAGTTTCTCAACCACAGGCCCTCCTGGATGTCCCAGTCCCACAGAACGTGAAAACTGGTCTATACAGTTGCCCATCGCTATGTCAAGGGTTTCACCAAAGACTCGGTAGCGCCCGGCATCGAATGCAATTATCTGTGTATTCCCTCCACTCACGTAGAGAGTCACAGGGTCTTCAGCACCTGTGGTGAGTCTTCCTATCTCAACATGGCCTATGCAGTGGTTTACACCCACAATTGGAATGTTGAGTGAAAGTGCAAGGCTTCTAGCGGCTGTTGCAACTGTTCTGAGGGCCGGTCCAAGACCAGGACCTCTTGAAAATGCCACAAGATCCATATCTTCAAGGCCTAACCCTGACTCATGGAGTGCATCCTTTATAAGCGGCACTATGTTGGCTGCATGGTGTTCTGCAGCTTCTCTTGGATGAATTCCCCCACTTTCAGGGATTAATGGGTTGCCCTGTGATGCCAGGATTTTCCCGTTTGAGTCAACTATTCCAACTCCTGTCTTTTCTGCAGTTCCTTCTATTCCGATGCATATCACTTTGATCACTTGATGATTATTGATTAAGTACAATCTAGTTCGAATTTGTTGATTAGTTTATGAAATAATGATTTATGGATTAATTTATCCAGATCTAATTGATGTGTAATTCAACGTTCTAATTCATATCTTATTTATTTCAGATTATATCCCCTATTTACTGATTATATTAATTTGTAACTAGTTTAAACCCATAAAAATTTAATTACAAGCTTAATTAAAACTTTCATTTATGGGATTTCGTATTGTAAATTGGCCTAGTAAATTGCATTAGTTATATCTTACCTTGTACCATACTTTATTTTTATACCCTATCACTAATGAGGTGGAAACATGAAGAATGCTATAAAAAGCTACGGTTCATCAGATATACTTCACAAATTGGAAAATAAAGATTCACTCTTTTTATGTGCCATAGCAAGCACAAGAATATCAAGAATTCCCGGAATAACAGGTGCAGGTGCAACTCCTGAACTTACAGACTACACACCTGCAGCGGACGTTGAACTGGTTTTGAATGGAAAACCCCAGTGCCTTCCAGATATAGCTAAAACAATAGTTGATGGAGTACCTACTCCAACTCCTGCTGTGATAACCAAAGCATCGGTGGAACTTGCTGACATTCCATTCCTGGTTGCAGATGCCGGTGCCGCCGTAAAACCGAATTTACCCTATTTTAAAATAAATGAAGAACCCGGTGGAAACATAAAGATGGGAAAAGCAGTTAAAAATTCCAAGGACATCTTCGATAGGGGTGTTATGCTTGGTCGAACCCTCTCAAAACTCACGGATCACCTTGTGATTGGGGAGAGCACCCCTGCAGGCACAACAACGGCCCTGGGTGTTTTAACTGCCATGGGCTACGATGTTGACCATAAAATCAGTGGCAGCACACCTGAAAACCCCCACAAACTCAAACATCAACTTGTGGAAGATGGTCTTCAGGCTGCAGGGTTCAGTGCAGGAGAACTTTCATCAAGACCATTTGAAGCCGTGAACGCGGTTGGTGACCCAATGATTCCTGCAGTTGCTGGTATTGCAGTTGGAAGCAGCGTTCCAGTAACTCTAGCAGGGGGTACACAGATGATGGCGGTCTGTGCAATTATTAGTGAAGCTGCACCGGACTTTAACTTTGACAACCTCGCAGTTGCAACCACCATATTCGTTGCAGAGGATAAAAATGCCGATATAAACTACATATCTCGCCAAATTGCAGGCACAACTGTGTTTGCAGTGGACCCAGAATTTGAAAGATCTGAAAGCGGCCTTAAAAATTACACCACAGGTTCTGTGAAGGAAGGAGTTGGCGCAGGTGGTGCAATGATGGCAGCAATTCTTAAAGGTATTGATGTTGGAGATATAAGAAGAAAAACAGAGGACATATGCAGACGTATGCTCTAAAAAATATTTTATTTTTTTCATAAATGCATCTTTAAGAGTGTTTGATGAAGTTTGCAGAAGTTTTCAAATAAAAATAATTCGTTAAAATTTTATTAAATAAACAATAGGTTTCATACTCATGCCAAATAAATTGAAACCCAATAAAAAATGGATTAAAACGTTTTTACACGGATTTATACCGTCGAAGTATGCTTTTCTAACTTTTTTAATATTCTATTTTGCAGGATTCATTTTTGCGTACGTTGCACCTCATTTAGCCCAGTCAAATTTTAATGGGGGTTTTTTACTAGGAGAGCTAGATGCTAAAATACAGGTTCCCCAAACCATAACCCTCGTCTACCTTGAAAATCAATTTATCCATTATTTGGGGGCAGTTTCTTGGGGTTTGTTCGTGAACAACATGCGGACCAGTTTTTTGTGTATATTCAGTGGAATTGCCATTGTTCCAGTTGTGCTCATAAGTCTTTTCAGCTCCCTGGGTGCAGTTACCTACCTTCTCATATTAAAAGTGGGTATTTTCAAGGCATTTTTGATCATTTTTGGGTCTTTTCACCTTTACTTTGAAGTTTTAGCTGCAATGCTGGTTATAGATGCATTTCTAAAGTTTTATGGATCGTTTTTAATTTCAATAAGGGAAGGATCCACCCGAAGATTTAAAAATGAGGTTATATATGGAGTTTTACCAATTTTATTAAGTATAATAGTTCTTTTGGCTGTTGCAGCAGTTCTTGAGGTATTCTGGAGTACATGGTGGGTTTACATACTCACCCATAGCCACGTTTCCTGGCAGAACTTTTATTTGGGCCTTTACTCCTGTATTGTGCGATGATGTTAATTTTCAGTTTTGATACAAAATATTATCAAACAGGACATCTTTCAAGCATTATTGATAAAGTGTTTCAACTGTTTCAAACAACCTCTGTAAGAATTTGTACAAGAATTTCATCTACGTCTGAAAAAAATGAGTTTGACTTTGGAAAAAATAATTAAAAAAGAAATTTAAAAAATGTGAAAAAATATTTTTTTACCTATTTTTATTTTCACATTATTACAGATGATACACCATTGCAATGATTATAGATGCGATACCAACGATCCAGCAGTAGTATGCGAATATAACCAGGCTCCATTCCTTTATTATTTTCAGGAGAAGCTTTATTGCAAGGTAACCAAATATGACCGCGGCAAGAAAACCTGCTATGAGGGCAGTTAGGGTCATATCAATGGCGGTTATGTCTTTGACTTGTACCAGGGCAGCTCCAAGAATTGCTGGTATGGAAAGCAGGAAGCTGTACCTTGCTGCAAGTTCCCTGTTGAGTCCAGAGAAGAGTCCAGCTGATATTGTTGCCCCTGACCGGGATATACCCGGTGCTATTGCAAATCCCTGGAATATTCCAATTGCCAGAGCGTTTTTAAATGAAACTTCTTTAACTTCCTTGTTTCCACGTTTGTAGTGTTCAGCTGTCCATAGCAGTACACCTGTTATGAGCAGGAAGAAACCTACGGCAAGTACCGAGGTGAAGAGAGCTTCAAACTCGTTTTTAAATGCTATACCCATAATACCTGCTGGAATCGTACCAACCACAAGGAGCCATACGAGTCTTTTGTAAACGTCTTCTTTTACACCTTCTTTGAATGTTCCTCTGAATAGGTCGAGGATGCTTGATACCAACGCTTTTATCATCGATAGTATATCCCTCCAGAAGAACGAAACAACTGCAACCAGTGTTCCTAGGTGGAGAACGGTGTCAAATGCAACACTTGACTTTGTTCCCAGGATGTATGGGAAAAATACCAGGTGAGCTGAGCTACTTACGGGTAGGAACTCTGTTAAACCCTGGACCATCCCTAGAATTATTGCTTGAATTATTTGAATTAAATTTATGTCAATCATTTTTTTGATCACCCTACATTTTGAATCCTAGTTACTCAGAATAAATCGTGCTACGTCATGGTTATATAAAAAATTAGTGGGAACTTTATAACTTATAACTTCTAAGGTTTAAGTTAAAAGTTATAACTTATAATTATGTTCAGTCGAGGAAGGTTAACCAACCGTGTTCATCTTCACATTTGGCGTTAACAACTTCAAAGAACTTATCCTGAAGTTTTTTTGTTATTTTTCCTCTTTTACCCGCACCTATGGTGATCTTATCTATGGACCTGATTGGTGTGACCTCTGCAGCCGTACCTGTTAGGAATGCCTCGTCTGCAATGTAAAGCATTTCACGCGGCATCTGTTGTTCGCTAACCTCCAGTCCCATATCCCTGGCCATTTGAATTATTGAATCCCTTGTGATTCCCCCAAGCAGGGATGATGATATTGGCGGCGTGTAGATGGTACCGTCCTTGATAACAAAGACGTTTTCACCACTTCCTTCTCCAACAAGACCCTGATAATCGAGCATTATTGCCTCGTCGTAGCCGTTCATCACAGATTCAACCTTTGCAAGCTGGGAGTTCATGTAGTTGGATCCTGCCTTTGCCATGTTTGGCATGGTGTCGGGTGCCATACGCCTCCAGGTTGAAACACCAACATCAACGCCTTGTTCAAGTGCTTCTTCACCAA
Organism: Methanobacterium paludis; assembly: GCF_000214725.1. NCBI lineage: Archaea > Methanobacteriati > Methanobacteriota > Methanobacteria > Methanobacteriales > Methanobacteriaceae > Methanobacterium > Methanobacterium paludis. The sequence goes on from NC_015574.1 coordinate 2,518,875, forward strand.
GGTACTGCCCCCAACCCCAAACTGCAATTACAGTTTCAAGAGGGCAGTTCAATGGGAATACTCCCAGTTCCTTATAGCCCCTGAAGGCTACCGGCCTTATATAACACTCTTTAAGGTCGTTGGCCTTTATTGTTTCGATTATTGCGTCTGAAAGCTCGTCGACACCGTATGGAATGTCCATTCTGTAGATCTTTCCCGAGTTAATGAGTCTTTGTACGTGCTCTCGCAACCTAAAAATTGCCGGGCCTTTTTCAGTGTTATAACATCTTATTCCTTCAAACACGCTGGATCCGTAGTGAACAACGTGAGATAAAACATGTATGTTTGCATCTTTCCAATCAACTAATTTTCCGTTAAACCAAATTTTTCCAGATTCATCAAATGCCATTGTTATCCCTCTATTCTATTCAAACATAGTTGGACACGATCCAATAAATAGTTTGTAAAGTAAGTTTGTAAAGTAAGAAAGAAGTTAAATACTCAACGAATTAAGCGTAACTTTCCAAGAGGTATTCCAGTTTCACTAAATTTAACTAAAAATATTTAAAATAAAAATTAGAGGAATAATTGAACTGTATGGTATGATTTAAGGACATCTAACTATTTTTATGGTTGGGATTGTTGGCTCTAAAATATTCTATTAATTTGAAATTTTTTTAGATGATCCTCCACATGTGGAAAAAGTTTATATAGCCAATCTACCATACATGAAACAATAGGGCCGGTGGTCTAGGGGTATGATACCTCGCTTACAACGAGGTGATCAGGAGTTCGAATCTCCTCCGGCCCATTTAGACATATTTTTTAGATTTAAGGTATTAAATATTGTTTTAGGGATCACTGATTCTATTAAATTTTACTAATCTTATTTGGATTCCAGAATTGGAGGGCCGGTGGTCTAGGGGTATGATACCTCGCTCACACCGAGGTGATCAGGAGTTCGAATCTCCTCCGGCCCATTTTTAACTAACTAAGGAATCAAGATCTAAACTGATATCCTGCTAGATTTAAAGCATTCCACTAAAAACAGGATAAGAGCGAAATTAAATCCATTAAATATCTAAAAAACATTAAAGATTTTAAAGTATAGTTAAATTCCCATTTATTTTTAGCTAATTTTTAACCCAATTTTTAACAAATGAAAAATATATGGGTCGTTTTTTTAGTAATATTTGGGAAAGATAAACTAAAATAAGTAACAATAATATAATAAAACGATAAATATCGGATAAAATTTAGATGCAATTTGAATCGAACAATAAAATACAACGTTTTATTTTAAGACTTAAAATCAAAAAACACGTTTAAGGAAATTAAATTAAAGATTTTTTAAATTAAAGATTTTTTTTAAATGTTCATTTATGCCTGCAAAAGTTATCTGAAAACTATCTCAGAGTATAACTATCATCACAGCATATATGACCATGGAAACAAAGAAAACTGTTGTTCCTTTTACAAGCACGACTGTTGCATCTTTTTCAATGCCTAAAACAAGTCCATAAGCGAGTATTGCCGAAACGAATATCTTTGAAACTCCAAGCAGTGCGGTGTTTTTATTTCCAAAACCTATCAAATACGTTGCAAATGATGATAAAAGAAGAACTATGACGATCAAGGCCAGGGTGTTATTTAAAAGCATCTTAATTCTGGGTTTCACTGCTTTTAAAATAGTTTTTCCACTTTTTCCTTTACTTAAACTTTTTTTACCCTTGAGAAATGTGGTGGCATTTGATCGGGACGAAGGAGCGTAATCTTCAAAGTCATCGTTTTCAACTGTATCCTCGGCTTCTTCTACTACTTCAACTTCTTCAGCGAATTTTTTGGCTAATGCAACAATTCCATCCTTGTCTATGAGTTTAATATTCCTTCTTCCAGCGTAATTTGCAGCACTGTCTGTGAAGTAGGATGTGCTGACAACGACGATCTTGGATGCTTTAAGGGGTTTCCCTATCATTTCCATCTCCTTCAAAACATCGAGCCCTACTTCCCACTTCTCGTCGTAGTTTTTGCAGGCTACTACAACTCCCATGTCTCCTAGAACTGTGGGTAAAACCCCGTAAATGTCTATGATATGTCTGGATGTTTTGAAGTTTTTGTAAACTTTGAACCCAGATTTTTCCATAACCTTTGCAACGAACCCGACCAACCGATTTTTTTCCAATTTTATCACCTATTGAAAGTTCAGGTGAATGAATATTTACATGACCTTTCTTATCACTATTTAATAGGTATTATTAATTATTTTCTAATTTAATATACTTAAAACTGTTCATGATGTGTGATTTTCCCGCGTAAACTTTTTGAAGGTTGAGGTATATAACATACAACCATGGGAATTCTCATAACCAACGACGATGGAGTTAACTCGTCAGGAATCATAGCAGCAAAAAAAGCAGTGGAAGATCTGGGAAATATCGATGTGGTAGCTCCAGCAACACAGCAAAGTGGAATAGGACATGCATTAACACTTTTCGAACCCATAAGAATCACGGCAACCAAACTTTCAGATGGAAGCGAGGCCTATTCTGTATCTGGCACCCCTACAGATGCACTGATCATCGGGATCTATGAGATTACAGATGAAAAGCCGGATCTGGTGATATCAGGGATAAACATAGGTGAAAATCTTGGAATGTCCGAGCTCACAACATCAGGAACAATAGGGGCTGCAATGGAGGCGGCAGTAAACGGAGTGCCTGCCCTTTCAGTCTCACTCCAGGTATCAAGGGGTGACATTAAATTTCACGATGGTCACGTTGATCTTGATTTCAGCCACGCCCAGAAGATCATGCGAAGGGTTGCAAAGAGAATTCTGGAGCGGGGACTTCCAGAGGGTGTTGACTTTTTAAACCTGAACATACCCTCCTCACCGGATAGTGACAGGATAAAATTAACAAGGCTGGGAACTCGCATGTACAGGATACACATCCAGAAACGGTTGGATCCAAGGGGTAGGCCTTACTACTGGATAGACGGCGACCCGGTTGAGGATGATAAGGAGGGCACAGATGTTCACGCACTTAAACAGGAATCTTGTGCAACTATAACGCCAATATCATTGGACTGCACGGCTGATCTGAATGCAATGGATGGCTGGATGGACTAAAAATCTCTTGGAAATATTTCTTTACTAAAATTGATTTTAAATAAATTGATTTAAAGAATTCATAAATTTTTTTATTTTATTGAAATTTGGAACAGAATTTTAATTTTTACAAGATCTCTACTTAAATTTCTTTTAATTGAATAGTTATGTTAATATGATGTATTAACCCAGTTTAGACACTTTAAGATGATTCAAATTCTTATTTAAAACTTATATCTCATGGAAATAATCCTTCTATGAACCGGTAAAAACAAGGTTTATATAATAGTTTTGAATATATATTCAGAATATGCCACGGCCTCGAAAATTCAGAAGGGTATTAGAAGAACCACAGACGCGTTGTTTTAAACCGGATAGCAAAAAAATTGGTCCATCTAATCCTATTAAAATTACAGTAGATGAGTTTGAGGCCATAAGACTCAGAGATTATCATGATATCCAACAGAAAAAATCTGCAGAGATAATGGGCATTTCACAGCCCACATTTCACAGAATATTAACCTCTGCCAGAAAAAAGATATCAAGAGCCTTGATTGATGGAAATACAATAGAAATCATAGGTGGGAATTATATAACTGACAAAAAAAGGTACAAATGCAATGGTTGCGGATTTGAATGGCGTAGCCCTGAAAAAGAATATGATAAATGCCCGGACTGTAAATCTGAAGACATAAATATTATTGTAGGGGATGAAGAAGTCCCAAAAGAATCAGAAGATTCATTACTCCAGAGAAGATCCTATGGCGGCACAGGTATTCGAGCGGGCCCACCAAAAGTTTGCAAATGTCCAAACTGCGGATATGAATCTCCAAAAATAAAGGGAGTGCCATGCAAGAATACTAAATGTCCTAAATGTGAAACTCCACTGTGTGGAGCGGATTAAACATCTTCTAGATTTAAAAAAATTAAATACCAATAATGGATAACATTATCTCTCTAATAAACTCATAAATTAGGAAATAAACGATAAAAATCCTATATAAACAAAAATGGTGGTTGCATTGTCTTTTATAGAGGTTAGGAACGTTACTAAGACTTTTAAAGGTGTGGATGTTTTAAAGAATGTTAGTATGACCATAGATGAGGGTACTGTTTTAGGTATTCTTGGAAGAAGTGGTGCGGGTAAATCAGTTCTTATACAAATGCTCAGAGGAATGAAGGATTACAAGCCAGACCAAGGTCAAATAATCTACAACATAGCCTTTTGTCCTGATTGTATCCGAGTTGAAACACCATCACAAGCCGGGCAAAAATGCAGCTGCGGATGTGAATTCCAGGCAATGAGTGTTGATTTCTGGAACTGCGACCGAATACTGTTTGCAGCCATCAAAAGAAGAATCTCAATAATGCTCCAAAGAACCTTCGCCCTCTACGAGGACGATACAGTCATAGACAACGTTCTAAAAGCAATTCACGACCATGATGAGGAAGAAAGCATCTCAATAGCCATAGACCTTCTGGAAATGGCTCAAATGACCCACAGAATAACCCACATAGCAAGAGACCTCAGCGGAGGGGAAAAACAAAGAGTCGTGCTCGCCAGACAAATGGCCAAAGAACCCATGATATTCCTAGCAGACGAACCCACAGGAACACTCGACCCCAAAACAGCAGAACTAATACATGAAGCACTGCTCGACGGAGTGAAAAACAAAGGCAAAACAATGATCATATCCTCCCACTGGCCAGAAGTCATGAAAAAACTATCAGACCAAGTAATATGGCTCGAAAAAGGAGAAATAATCGAACAAGGCAACCCCACCAAAATCGTGAAAAAATTCCTACAACAAGTACCCCTACCAGAAAAAGGAGAAGTCTTCAAAACAGGCGGACCCATAATAAAAATGGAAAACGTGAAAAAACATTACTACTCCATAGAAAGAGGAGTAGTCAAAGCAGTTGACGGAATAAACCTAACAGTAGATGAAAGCGAAATATTCGGAGTCGTAGGCCTCAGCGGCGCAGGAAAAACAACACTATCACGAATACTCTACGGCCTAACAGAACCCAGCACAGGCAACATCCAAGTCAAACTAGGAGAAACCTGGATAGACATGACACAAAAAGGCCCATACGGAAGAGGAAGAGTCAAACCCTACCTAGGAATACTCCACCAAGAATACAGCCTCTACCCGCACAGAAACGTGCTCGGAAACCTCACAGAAGCCATAAGCCTCGAACTACCCGCAGAATTCGCAAAAATGAAAGCCATATACGTCCTCAAAGCCGTAGGATTCGACGAAACATACGCCACAACCATACTAAACAAATACCCAGACGAACTCAGCAGCGGAGAAAGACACAGAGTAGCACTAGCACAAGTCCTCATCAAAGAACCCAAAATAATAATCCTAGACGAACCCACAGGAACCATGGACCCCATAACAAGAGTACAAGTCACAGACTCAATAATAAAAGCACGAGACGAACTAAACCAAACATTCCTAATCATATCACACGACATGGACTTCGTACTCGACGTATGCGACAAAGCTGCCCTAATGCGCGGAGGAAAAATCCTAAAACAAGGAAACCCAAAAACAATAATCCAAGACCTAACACCCACAGAAAAAAAGAAAATGCTTACAAAGGGATAATAACAGGAAATCATGATGTATAAACTATTTTTGGCAGTGTTGGCAGTTATTGTTATTTTATATGCTGTGTTAAAGGATCCAGCAAAGAAGTATGAATAAATCATGGAATGGTGATGTTATGCGTGTAAAAAATCTAAGGACCTTAATTGAACATTGAATTGTCATCTAAAACGCATGTCATAGGTACTTCATAATCTGGGCACGTTCAAGACAGCATAAAAATCTTCTTCAGGCCCACGAAGGTTGAGATCAGGGGGGAGTTAAGCCATCCAAAGAACTTGCAAAAACCTTATAAAACCTTTTTTATTCTTTTTTACACTTTTTAAATTCTAATCTACAGTTACTATTAAAAAAACATTTTTAATCATTAAATTGTGTTGTTTTTATTTTAAAACACTTATGCTCTGATTGGGTAAAGATTTGGGTGTAAATCTGGAAAAACTACTTTTGTGATAGAAGCCTTTTTTAGTCAAGTAAAACTGTTCCTGTTTTTGATGTAAAATAGAGACGTTTTGGGTCTTAGGATTTAAGTCTCCTTTAAAAAAGAAATAAGTTGAGGTAAATTTAAATGATGTATTGGACCCTCATTTTTTAGTTTTCAAACCAGTTGGCTTAGGCGATAGGTTTATTTTATGTGGGCTCAAAAAGTTGATTAGGTTAGTTGATGTCCATGAAAAAAATGTTATGGTGGCTTATTGGAGGTACTAGGGGCGGAGTTAATAGGGCCAGGATTATAAATGCTCTACATCAGAGGCCCTACAATGCCCATCAGCTTTCTGAAAAACTGGAACTGGATTACAAGACAGTTAGGCATCATACAAAGGTTTTGGAAGATAACCAGATCCTCACATCCTCTGGAGAAAAATATGGTGCTATGTACTTTCTTTCTTCCAAGATGGAGGAAAATTATGATTTTTTCCAGCAAATATGGCTTGAAATAGGTGAAGATTAACAATTAGGTGATTAAAGTGATTGGAGAACCAGGTTTTGAAGGGAACGGGAGTCCTGAACATATTCCCCCAAACATTCCGTTAGATGATCCGGGGTTAGCCTTTGCGGCTGCCATTGTAGGCTTAGCAAATATTATTCTGCTTGTAATATTGCTGTTTACATACGTTTCAAATTATAGGAAATTAAAATCCAGCTTCAGTTTGGGACTGGTTTTATTTGCCTTACTTTTGATCATGCAGAACCTCCTTTTCATCTTCTTCCTAGTATCTAGAGAAGGGTTTCATGGCCCAGGAATGGGGTTTCCCGTTCTGAGTCTGAATATCATTCAATTCGGTGCACTCATAGTACTGTTAAAGATAACTTTGGTTTGAGGAAGTTGAGGTTGCGTTGCAGATCGATCCCAATCCCATAATTTTATTACAGGATTGGACTAAATAACCAAATCTCATTTCTAGAAGAGATATAAAAACAGTGATTTTAATGGATTGGAAAAAGAGTTTTATTGAAATTAAGGATATAAACAATCCTTTGATATTGTTTGGTGTAATTATAGCACTTACCAATTACAATGGATATTTATGGGGGTACATGCTGGCTATTGCTGCTGTGATAGTCGGTGTTCTGGGCATTGGACTTAAAAAGAAGTGGATAAGAATTTTAGGAGGATTTTTGTTCGCGTTAACTGGAAGTTACATGGTTCTGTCTTACTCAAATTTTTATTATCATCATTTTGGTATTGTGGCATTATTTTTAATAGTGTTGGTGGCAGTACTCCTCATAATGGAGGGCGTAATCGTCATGGTCAATGCTGTTACAGCTAAATCAGATAGTTAGCTAACAATGAACAATGTATATTGTTGGTCTGTGATCTATGGGATACATCAAGGTGAACTACATGGAAATAGTTAAATCTCTCTTTTACTTCTTTTTGGCGGGCTTGTTTGAGATCGGTGGGGGTTACCTCATCTGGCTTTGGCTTAGGGAAGGTGCAGGTATTCAATAGTTTTTCAAGTTTACTATCATTTACCTTGCAGCGCCATCTCTGCAGAAATATGATCCCGGTTCCCCTTTGTTAAGCCCATATTCGGTCCATATTGGACATTCCCCACATTTACATATTTCATGTGTATCAAGGTCTGTGCAGACAGCTTTTCCATTTGCACAGTAAATTCCTGGAACGTCTTTTGGCTCTATCACAGTAGCAATGTCCACGTCTTCAGACATCATCTCCTGCATACCCCTCAACGTATTCTTAAAGCACTCGCTTTTTGCCTGAACAGGACATTTCACGCATTGACATTTTGCAACATTCTCAGCATTGAATTCAACTTTTCCCATTTTAAGTCCCCCCTATCTTTTCATAATTGGTTTTTATGAGATTTAGTCATGAATACATTTAATGAACAATTGAAAAATGGAGCAAACTTCTAATGTTTTAGGCACATCTAAGTTTAAGTTTTTCTGGGCATATCTAAGTTTTAAGCTTACTGGGGAGTGGGATTGATATCTGATCTAGATTTGATTTTTTTCTTAATATTACTTGGATCTGTGCTTTAAGAGCCATGGTAATAAGTAGCGCTCAGATCACGGCCAATTCAACGGTAACAACCGCGTTGCAAAGAATCGATTTGACTCCATCAGTATTATAATTGTCCGATTTTGTATATAAAAATTGTTGAAAAAATAAATTAATTCAGAAAAAATATGGTCAATAGTTGTAACATACCCTACAATATTCATGATTATTTAAAACATTTTCAATTTAGCATTTTCATGATTCATGGTGTTGAACAAGTCCACAATTCTTGTAGAAAAAGATTTATTCATCTTTATTGGGATAAATAAACGATTTGAATAGCAGATTAAGTTTATTACTCATTATTATTCTCCTATTATTCGCCATGTTCTCTTATATTCGTCGCTTTTTTCTACAGTAGACTTACTGGAGATAAGTTACATATTATTTTTAATTAGAAATCCGATAGTAAATGAGAGTATTTTATGTAATTTTTTATACTGTAGAACATTTTTTCACAACATATCCTTCAAATACAGCTTTAGTATTAATTATGCTTTAAAAAAATTTCTTCGTTAAATACACTTGAAACGATCCTCTCCAAGTTTTTTCTACTGTAGAATCAAAATTTTTCTAACAGCTCGGGATTTAAAAATGGATTAGATTTAACTCATTTTTACATGATTAATTTAGTTATGTCCTAAAATAGCATTATCAAACTTATTGACCGCCCTATAATTTGAAAATAAAAAATAATGCAACGATACTGGGGAATATGACACAAAAAATAAAGAATTTAATATCTCAAAAAACTTTTAACCCTTAACTTTTATCCCTAAAATTTCTTTTTTCCCTTCAAAAACAGCTTCGGCTATTTGAGCGCTTCCAACTGAACCTGAAGTTGCCGGGAGATTTACAACAGGGGCAATATCCTGAACATTCTCTTTTACCCTTCCAAAAATGTCGATAAGTTCCTGCATCGAGCCTATAGAGCCTGTAAGTATAATTCCTTCGATAGGTTTGTTTGCTATCCCTGCAAGACCCCAGATCTCCATGTTTATGGTCATTATCATGGTTTCAATTGCGAGTTTCGCTTTCTTGTTACCCTCAAGGTACATTTTAAGAATCTCATCCTTGGCCCTGGCCACCTTAGTGTCAACACCGGCCACTTTAACGGCCCCTGCGTTTGAAAAACATTCGTTGGCAGTTTTAGTACCATCATCTATATCCCTCAACATTTCAAGGTCCAGAGGGCCGTGCACAATTCCCATTGCACCAATACATGCGTCCATAGCTCCTTTTATCTGTCCATCCTCGATCAACATGGTCACGGTGTTGGAGCTAATGTCCGAGACCAGCATGTTATCAAAACCAGTTTCTTTATAAGCGTTGTAGGATATGCTGATCTTTTCAGGGCTTGCATGGTGAGAATAAGCAGCTTTGAATCTGGGGTCAAGGCAGGGGGTGTTTTTGTGAAGTCCGGGTATTAAAACTGTGGGAATGCCAGATTCTCTTATTTCATCGTATACTGCGGTTCCCCCGCCTGTAACTTTACCTGCACCGCCCATTGATATTATTCCCCTATCTTTTACCTTTTCAATGGGAGTTATTGCACTTATACCATCGCCCATGGCGTATGTTATGGCCATAAGTTCTATGGATTCTATTTCGACTCTTTTTGAAAGTTCTTCAACTGCAGATGCTTTGCCTGCCGACAGTTCTTCCCTCCCGATCCTGAAGTGTACCCGTTCATTACCAAGTACTGTAAATGAAACTCCTGTTGTACCATGATCCATGCCAACAAAAACCATAAAATCACCCTGATGTTTTTAACTCAATGATATCATTTGGCTGAAATATATTCAACGCAGTTATTAAATTTATCTCATGATTAAAATGATTGGATTTATTGTATAATCTATATACTAACTTATTTTTAACACATGCCACTTCTGATGAATGGTTTACTAATTGTTGATGGTTCTAGACAGTATGTATCGGCCATGAAGACATGTTCTGGTATGGATAGTGATAACTTACTGAATATTAGTAGATCTGATCGTTTTAGAGGAGAATAACCAAATCTCTAGAGAATAAAGAGTTTAATGGGGTTGAAGTTCATCAAGGAGACATAAGTTGGATATAAACTCCTATTGCCCCTGAAACTGTGAATGTTGTTGGGATCCCAGAGCAAATGTTCGTTTTCTGCATGAGTAAGTGGAAGTGATTAGGGATGATGTGGCTGGCAGCATTAAAGAGGAACAGTTCATTAGTCGTGTTCTAATGATTTTAAAACGCCATATACAAGCACAGACGCAGTAAAAAAGCTTGGATTTTGTGAATTCTACGGATATTCAGGTGGATTTGAACTGATTTGGCAGAAAATCTCGAAAAAATCTCTGGATATGAAGTATAATAGAACTAGTAGAATTGGAAATTAAAATAGAAAAAAAAGGAATGAATTTTAATCTTCCTTCTGTAAACCGCAAGCTTTCCTTAATTTTGCACCAACTTTCTCGATCTGGAGGTCATCCTCAATTCTCCTGAGGCTGTTGAGCATTGGAGCTCCGGCGTTGTTTTCGGTTGCAAATTCTTTGGTGAATTCACCGGTTTGGATCTCTTTAAGGACCTGTTTCATCTCTTTACGGGTTTCATCTGTTACGATACGGTCTCTAATTGCGAGTCCTCCGAATTCAGCTGTGTTACTGACATCGTGCCACATGTTACCGAATCCTTTCTTGTAGATTAAGTCAACGATGAGCTTCATCTCGTGGCATGTTTCGAAGTATGCGATCTCTGGCTGGTAACCTGCCTCAACAAGGGTCTGGAAACCCGCATTTATGAGTCCTGTAACTCCTCCACAGAGTACGGCCTGTTCACCGAATAGGTCTGTTTCTGTTTCTTCTTTGAATGTTGTTTCAAGGACACCAGCTTTTGTGAGTCCTGCTCCTTGGCCCATTGCAAGGGCTATTTTAAGTGCGTCTCCTGTGGCGTCTCTTTCAACTGCAACAAGTCCTGGAACTCCGAATCCTTCGAGATACTGCTGTCTTACCATTGAACCTGGTCCTTTTGGGGCTATCATGGTTATGTTGATGTTTTCAGCAGGTTTTATGTAACCGTAGTGTATGTTGTAACCGTGTGAAAATGATATGGTATTTCCTTCCTCTAATTTGTCTTTTATTGATGTTTCGTAGACTTTACCCTGGATTTCGTCAGGTATAAGCACGTGTACAACATCACCTTGCTCTGCAGCATCTTCAACGCTCATGACATCCATGCCTGCATCTGATGCAGCTTTCCAGGAGTTACCGTTTTTCCTAAGTCCGACAACAACGTTTAATCCGCTGTCTGCCATGTTCCTTGATTGTGCCAATCCCTGGCTTCCATATCCTATTACTGCAACGGTTTTATTTTTTAAGACGTTTGCGTCCACGTCTTTATTGTAATACATTTTCATTGTTGGTCTCCTCCTAATTTAAGAAATTTAGTAAATGTCTATTCATTAAAATATTGCCAAAGATTTTGCTTTTAAAATTTTTTGGCTTTTAAAAATTAATTCTGGTATATTATTGATGAAGAATGGTTTATAAAGTTTATCATCAATGTACCAAGTAGATTTATTGTTTTCTTTTTTCTGGTTAATAATCTTTCAATTTAGAAAATAAAAAATAAATAAATTGATGTTAAGGACTTTTGGATGGTTAAAATAGATTTAACTCTTAAATTGGTCCTTAAAAACTTCAGATGGTCTTAGTGCCCCTTGATATTGCCGTAGGTCCTGTTCTTGATATTTCTTTTATTCCAAATGATCTTAAAAGATCTATAAGGGCTTCTATCTTGTCAGGGGTTCCTGTAATTTCTATTGTAACGGTTTCAGGACTTACATCAATTACTTTTCCCCTGAAAATGTTCGTATATTGAATTATCTCTGATCTAACCCTCTCTGTTGGTGTGTGCACCTTGATGAGGCAAAGTTCCCTTTCAACTGTGCTTTCAGGTTCAAGGTCCCTGACCTTTATGACCTCTATCAATTTGTTCAGCTGTTTGGTTATCTGTTCCAGGATTTTCTCATCGCCCCTGGCTATTATGGTCATCCTTGCCATGGATTCCTGTTCAGAAGTACCGACCGTGATGTTCTCTATGTTAAAGCCTCTTCTTGTGAAGAGTCCTGCAACACGTTGGAGCACACCTGGTTTGTTAAGTACAAGGGTACTGATTATGTGAGTTCTCTGTTCATCCATCCTAATCACCCTCCATTTCACGGGCCTTTGACTTGTAGGGGATTTCTCCAGGGTACTCGGTTTCAACCTTATACTCGCCCACTATTTCTGTAAGTCCGCGTCCTGGCGGCACCATTGGAAGGATCTCATCTGGATCTATTACAATGTCGAGTAAGGTTGGTTCACCGGAGTTTAGGGCACGTTTAAGGGATTCTTTGAGCTCTCCAGGCTTTTCAACCTTTTCACCCTTAATATCAAAGGACTCTGCAAGTTTAACAAAGTCTGGTACGTTTCCAAGTTTTGTATGTGATATTCTGTTGTTGTAGAATAGTTTCTGCCACTGGGCAACCATTCCAAGGTATCTGTTATCTAGAACGCAGATTACAATGGGTATATCATAATCTTTTATGGTTGCAAGGTCCTGACAGACCATGAGGAATCCACCGTCTCCACAGACTGCCACAACATCTGTTTCAGGCTTTGCAACTTTGGCGCCTATGGCTGCTGGGAATCCGAAACCCATGGTTCCAAGTCCCCCGGATGAGAGGAAAGTCCTTGGAATCCGGGATGTGAAGTAATGTGCCATCCACATCTGGTTCTGGCCAACATCTGTTGTAACAATGGTATCATCTGTAATGGCTTCTGATATCTCTTTTATGACCTGCTGAGGTTTCAGTGGAATCTCGTCAAATGAAACACGTGGTATAGAACGTTTTCTAAATGCGGACACGTGTTTGGTCCATGCTGCTGTGTTAACGGCTGCAGAAACCTTTTTTTGAGATATGGTCTGTAAAAGACTTTGCATCACGATCTTGGCGTCACCAACGATTGGAACATCCACATCCACGTTTTTACCAATTTCTGCTGGATCAACATCAATATGTACTATTTTGGCATCTTTAGCAAATTTTGATAGAGATCCTGTTGTTCTATCCGAGAACCTGCATCCTATGGCAATTAAACAGTCACAATCATCTACTGTGAAATTTGCAACCTGTTTACCGTGCATACCAAGCATTCCAAGGGATAATGGATGGTCTTCAGGGAACGATCCTTTTCCCATGAGAGAGGTGGCAACAGGTGCCCCAAGGATTTCTGAAAGTCTTAAAAGCTCTGAAGACGAACCTGATAATATAACTCCACCACCTGCAAGTATAACAGGTTTTTTGCAGCTTAAAATCAGGTCAGTAGCCCTTTTAACCTGAAGAGGATGGCCTTTTTTGGTTGGTTTGTAACCTGGAAGTTCCATGGGTTCGGCCTTTTCAAAGTCGAAATCTTCCTGCTGGACATCCTTTGGAAGGTCCAATACAACAGGTCCAGGTCGGCCGGTATTAGCTATGTAAAATGCTGATTTTATCAGTCCGGGTATTTCATCTGCGTGCATTGCCTGGAAGTTGTGTTTTGTAATGGGCATGGTCATTCCAAGGGTATCCACCTCCTGGAATGCATCGTTACCAATGAGAGGAGTTGAAACCTGTCCTGCAATTGCAATTATTGGAGATGAGTCCATATATGCCGTTGCAATTCCTGTAACAAGGTTTGTGGCTCCTGGTCCTGATGTTCCAATACATACGCCAACTTTTCCAGATGCCCTGGCGTATCCGTCAGCTGCGTGGGCTGCACACTGTTCGTGCCTTACTAATATATGTTTCATGTCCGAATCGTAGATTACATCGTATAATGGAAGTAGAACTCCTCCGGGATATCCGAAAACGACGTCTACTCCCTGATCTGTGAGTGATTTGATTATGGCTTCGCCACCCTTCATAAAAACACCTTTAAATATTTTAAATTAAATCTATCTATTTATTGTTGTGTCCATTAAATGAACAGATCCTTTATGCTAATTTCATCATTACGATATAAAAGTATATATTATCTTTTGTTGAACACACTCAATTATAATTATATTTTCAATTATATTTTCCAGTTTTAAACCATTTTTTTACAAAAATATCCTAAAATAACCTGTAATATGCAAAAATACTCATTTTAATTCTGTTTACAAAATTTGGCCCCCCATTTTTATAAGGGTACAGATTTATAAGATTTACATATGAGGAGGACTTTAATATGAGAATTCTTGTTGTAGGAACCGGAGCAAGGGAACATGCAATATGTAGGGCCATCGGAAACGAAGCCGAATTACACTCAATAATGAGTAACAAAAACCCTGGAATAGCCAGGATATCAAAATTCAAGATTTCAAGCGAGAAAGACATTGAAGCGGTTAAAAAGTACGCACTGGACAATAGAATAGACATGACAGTAATAGGTCCGGAGGCACCCCTTGAGATGGGAATAGTTGACGCACTTCAAGAAGAAGGAATAGGATGTGTTGGCCCAACAAAGGAAGCAGCCAGGATAGAAACCGACAAAGCCTTCATGAGAAACCTTTTTGAGGACCATAAAATACCAGGGTCCCTGGTTTACAAGGTCTTTGACAACACCCATGATGCCGGAGACTTCATAGAGGACTTTGGTGAGGATGTTGTTATAAAACCTGTGGGATTAACAGGTGGTAAAGGTGTTAAAATTATGGGAGAGCACCTTAAAGATGCTTCTGATGCCAAAAGTTACATAAAAGAGATAATAGACAACAAGATAAGTGGCCATCCTAAGGTGGTAATAGAAGAAAGGCTTGTTGGTGAAGAATTCACAGTCCAGGCTTTTGTTGATGGAAGCCACGTTGTGCCTATGCCTGCTGCCCAGGATCACCCTCATGCATTTGAGGGGGATCAGGGACCTATAACTGGGGGAATGGGATCTTATTCCGATAAAAATGGCTTACTCCCATTTTTAGATCAGAAAAGTTACGATGAATCTGTTAAGATAATGGAAGACACTGTGAAGGCTATTAAAACAGAAGTTGGACCATACCGGGGAATTCTCTACGGTCAGTTCATGCTATGTAAAAACGGGCCAAGACTTGTCGAGTACAACGCAAGGTTCGGAGACCCGGAAGCCATGAACGTGCTCCCTCTTCTAAATTCAAGCTTTGTTGAACTATCCGAGGGCATAGTTGATGGAAACCTTAAAAAGGCCGATTTTGAAAGCAAGGCAACTGTCTGTAAGTACGTAGTTCCAAGAGGATACCCTGAAACTAAAGCAGCCAACCAGGTTTTGAACGTGGATGAGGCCAAAATAAATGATGCAGGGGCCATTGTTTACTACGCGGCTGTGAACCAGAAGGATGATAAAATATACACGTCTTCATCAAGGGCACTTGGACTTGTTGGAATTGGTGACAGCATAGCAGAAGCAGAAGAAATTTGTGAAAAAGTTACAGGCCATGTGAAGGGCGATGTGTACCACCGTAGCGATGTGGGAACAGCAGAGCTCATAGAAAAGAGGATCAGGCACATGGAAAAAATTAGAGGGAACTAAAAAGGAATTGATAGGTTAGGGAATAATAAATTTTAAGAGCAAGCTCCTTGGAGGTTTCCTATGAATAACTCTCGGAGTGTTTCTTAGAGATAATTCAGGGTCTTATATGGAATTCAATTGAAAGTTTTCCATGATCAGATTGAATGAACTTCAAGGAAGAACTTAAGAAGAACTCCCAACATATAGTTAAATCAAAAATAAAGAAGAGCTAAACGTAATAAAACATGTTTTCGGTATGGATTCTGGTTGAGAATAATTTAAAACGCTTTCTATCAAGGATCCGTCCGAATAACAACCTTTAAATAAAGGTTCCATAATAAATAATGGTTCCATAAGATATCTTAAAAATTTATATCTTAATTTAATAATCAATATCACATGTTTTTTGGGGATGAATATTAATGAAACATCTTTTATCAGTCACAGATGTAAAGGAAAATATATTTGAGATACTTGAACAGGCGGAAAAGTTTAAAAAAGACCCTATAATGGGCGAACCGCTTAAAAGTAAGACGCTTGCAATGATCTTTCAGAAGGCATCAACAAGGACAAGGGTCTCCTTTGAAGTGGCTATGTTCCACCTTGGAGGCAGCGGTCTTTACCTATCTACAGAAGACCTGCAGCTCGGTCGCGGGGAAATAATCGAGGACACAGCAAGGGCAATGACCAGATACGTTGACGGTGTGATGATAAGGGCCAAAGAACATGATGATGTTGTTAAATTTGCTGAATACTCTAACGTACCGGTTATAAACGGTTTAACAAATGTTGAACATCCATGTCAGGCTCTCACAGATCTTCTAACCATATACGAGAATAAAGGTACGTACAAGGTTAAACTAGCATTTGTAGGGGATGGAAACAACGTTTGCAACTCGTTACTTCTTGCAGCTGCACTTGTTGGCATGGACATGACTGCTGTATGTCCACAGGGATACGAACCAGACCAGGAAATATTTAAACAGGCCCAGAAATACGCTGAAAAATCCGGATCCAAAATAGAAATAACCAGCAACGTTTCAGAGGGAATTAAAGGTGCAGATGTAGTTTATACCGACGTATGGGTAAGTATGGGTGATGAAGAGGAAGCTTCAAAACGTGAAGAAGATTTTAAGGATTATCAGGTTAACATGGAACTTTTAAAACATGTAAAACCAGATGCAATAGTGATGCACTGTTTACCTGCCATTAGGGGTCAGGAAATAACTGATGAAGTGATAAACTGCCCTCAATCTGTTATATGGGACCAGGCAGAAAACAGGATGCACACCCAGAAGGCAGTGCTTTACGAACTGTTAACAGACCTTTAAACATCTTTTAACTTAACCATTTTAAAGTTAAAATAATAATTAAGATAAATTAACATAAAATAATTAAAATAATTATTTTAAATATCTTTTTTTTTGAATATTTTTTTGAATCAGTCTTGTGGGATTTTTTTTAAAGAAAAAATAGAAAAAATACATTCTTTTAAATTTTTATCTGGATTTTTTTCAAAATTAAAGATAAAAAGAATTTATCTCCTTTTTGTTTAAATAACCAATTAAAATTAGTATTGATCGAAAATAAATTAATTTGGCCCTAAAAAATTTTAAAAATTAAAAATTAAAGTTTAAAAAGTTTAAAAAAAAAATTTCGCCTAAATTATTGTTAATTTAAGTGTATACCTTTTTGCTGTTTTCTCAAACTTCAGATTTTACATTGAAACAGGTGCATCGATCCCCATGAGCTCTAAACAGTTTCTAATGGTTATCCTAGCCTTATCAACTAAAAGCAGTCTTAAAGCTTCTTTATCTGAATCGATCACAGGCACTGATTTGTAAAACTTGTTGAAGGCTCCTGCAAGGTCCTGGGCGTACTGGGCCAGGTTGTGCACTCTCCTTGTTTTTGCTGATTCCTCTATTACCGTTGAAAATTTGGACATGGTCTTCACAAGTTCAATTTCAAATGGGTCTTCAAGGTTCCAATCAGCAATATCTTCATATCTTGGAGCAGTGTCTCCAACTCGGTACCCTGCTTTCTCAAGAAGTTTGCAGGCCCGGGCGTGTGAGTACTGTATTGATGCGCAGCCACGCTCAAAGCTCAGTGCTTCATTCCATTTGAACACTACATGCTTTTCAGGGGATAGTCTTGCTATGTAATACCTTATAGCCCCAATACCCACTTTTTCTGCGATCAATGTTTTTTCATCCCCATTTAGGTCGGGTCTTCTGGTCTCCATCTCCTTCATTGCGCGCTGGACAGCTTCCTCCATGAGATCGTCAACACTTATGAAAACACCCCTACGTGTGGACATTGAACCTTCTGGGAGAGTTATGAACTCATAAAATATAACGTATGGAGTTTTACCGCCAAGCATCCCTAAAACGGCACTTAACTGTTTTACTGCAAGTTTATGGTCTGATCCAAGGACATCAACGATCTCGTCGAAGTTTTTAGATTTATAGAGATGGTAAGCCAGGTCTCTTGTGGCATATAACGATGTTCCATCTGATCTTGTGAGTATGAGCTCTTTTTCTATGCCGTACTCGTTAAGATCAAGATATGGAACTTCATTTCTTTTTATACATCCTTCCAAGGTTTTTAATATATTTTCCACATCTCCGTTTTTCACGAATGTGCTTTCCCATGTGAATGCATCGTGTTCGATGTTCAAACGTTTTGAAGTGATTTTTATTCCCTCAATACATTTTTCAACCACGGTTTTGAAAAGTTCCTGAAGTTCTTTCTCCTTCCCCTTCTCATATCTTTTTAGTATGGTGTTAATTTCACTTTTAAGTTCAGGATTAGCACGTAATTTTTCGTTTACATTGAAGTAAAGCTTTCCAATCTCATGGTCTGGCTTTCCCTTGGGATCCATCTGGTAATCCATGTTAAGAAGTCCCCACACTATCATGGCTATCTGCCTGCCCATATCATTTACGTAGTACTGGGTTTCAACTTCATAACCTGCTTTTCTCAATATTCGAGCTAATGAATCTCCTATTATTGAGTTACGTATATGTCCTATATGGAGTGGCCCGTTTGGGTTTGCAGATGTATGTTCAAGGATTATTTTCGTGTTTTTTGATTCTAACCTTCCATAATCATCGTCTACAGATTCTAAAACTAGTTTTGCGAATTTGTTGTAATCTGCAAAGAAGTTTATGTAGGGACCCTTTGATTCAACCCTGCTGAATATTTCCGGAGCCTCTATTTTATCCATTATCTCCTGTGTTATTTCCATTGGAGATCTTTTGAGCTGCTTTGCAAGCTGGAATGAAACTGAACTGGCAATGTCCCCCATATCAGAGTTAGGGGGTTCTTCAACCTTGATATTTCCGGATATTCCCCAACCTAACGCCTCAATTGCATTTTCCAATGATTTTACTGCTTCTTTTTTTAGTATTCTATACATAACTTCACCTTTAAATCCTAAAATGTTCCCTAACCTAAATGTTCTTCCCTTAATAATGCCAATTTAACTATTAAGATCTTAAGATTCTAATTTAACTACTCAGATTTTAGTAATTTGTTAAGCTTTAAATTATTAATTAAGCTACTTTGTGCTGTTTTAAATTAATGAAATCCAATAAAAAATGTAAAAAGAGCATTTATATTGATCACTATAATAAATTGCTCGTTAAAATGGATTAAATTATAATCCTCTGATCCAGAGGGTTATATATCCAATTTTTGGTATTATCAGCGGGGTGTTGCCAATATTTATAACTTTGGCCTCCACCTGATCTGGATACACCACTACAGGGTCTTGAACAGGATTGTTATCACCCTTCGTTATGTAATATGTCTTACCCTGAGAATCTTGTCCTTTATAGATGATTCGATGTATCACAGGATCTGGGAACCATGTGGCGTGATAGATTACGATATTACCAACGCTCAAGTCACTTGCATTTATTTCATTTAACCCTAAAAAGTCGGTTTTTTCAATTACAACAACGTCCCCTCTGTAAAAAACGGGTTCCATACTTCCTGAAACAACCACGTTCATATGCTGGGCAATGATTATTCCGATAAGTATAATTGCAACGTAACTTATTATTTCTTTGGTATCTACCATACTTCACACCTTTTGGGATAAATTCAACATTATCTTAGAACAGCTCCCTTATCTGCTGAACTTGCAAGCTTCATATATCTTGAAAGCCATCCTTTAACTTTTCTTTCAGGTTTAACAGCATTTTGGACCCGTTTTTTAATTTCATTTTCCTCAACTGCAAATTCAAGGGTCCTGTTTGGAATATCTATCTTTATGATGTCACCGTTTCGAACAGCAGCTATAGGACCGTTTTCCATTGCTTCCGGTGAAACATGGCCGACACACGGGCCTCTTGTACCGCCTGAGAATCTTCCATCGGTTATGAGTGCAACGGATTTAATTCCCATACCTGATATTGCAGAAGTTGGGTTGAGCATTTCACGCATTCCAGGACCTCCTTTAGGTCCCTCGTACCTGATAACAATGACATCTCCCTCTTTGATCTGGCCGCCTGTGATAGCGTCTACACACTCTTCTTCGCTGTTAAATACCTTTGCAGGCCCTTCATGCACCATCATATCTGAGTTTACAGCACCCTGCTTAACAACGGATCCGTTAGGTGCAAGGTTTCCTTTTAGAACCGCTATTCCTCCTTCTTCATGTATTGGATTGTCCAGAGGCCTTATTACATCATGGTCCAAAACCACAATGTCTTCAATGTTTTCTTCAAGTGTTTTACCTGTGCACGTTAGTGCGTCTGTATGTAGTTTGTCCTTTAAAACACTTAAAACTCCGGGTATACCCCCAGCATTCTCCAGATCCAGCATTCTGTGGGATCCACTTGGTCTTATTGCAGTTATATGGGGTATTTTGTGGCTTAGATCATCGAAAAGTTCGAGGTTTGCATTTATGCCTTCAAGTTCGCTTGCAATTGCTGGTATGTGTAGTGTGGTGTTGGTTGACCCACCAAGGGCTAGATCAGCAGCCACAGCATTTTCAAACGCTTTCTGTGTCATTATCTGGGAGGGGGTGATGTTTTTCTCCAGAAGTTCTATTATCTTCCTTCCTGAAGCCTCTGCAATCTGCAGTTTTTTGTCAGAAACAGCATGGGCTGTTGCGCAACCTGTTAGGCTCATTCCCATTGCTTCTGTCAGGCAGGCCATTGTGTTGGCAGTGAAAAGACCGGCACAGGATCCAGCACCAGGGCATGCACATTTCTCCAGCTCATCCAGTTCTTTTTCGGACATTTTACCCGATAAAACTGCACCCACACCCTCAGAAACATTTATGAAGTCCACAGGTTTGCCCTGGAATTCCCCAGGCAGCATTGGACCTCCTGTGACCACTATTGCAGGTATGTCAAGTCTGGCTGCTGCCATGAGCATTCCAGGGACAACCTTGTCGCAGGTTGGTATGAGTACCAGCGCATCGAATTGATGTGCCATGGTAACGCTTTCCACAGTATCGGCGATTATTTCCCTTGATGCCAGGGAGTAGCGCATACCTTCATGGTTCATAGCTATACCGTCGCATATGGCCATGGTGTTAAATTCAAATGCTACACCACCAGCTTCAGTTATGCCTTTTTTTACGGCTTCTGATAATTTGTTGAGATGAATGTGACCTGGAACTATTTCCGTGAAACTGTTGGCCACACCTATAAATGGTTTGTTCATTTCTTGGTCTGTTAATCCGCAGGCCCTTAGTAAAGATCTGTGAGGAGCCCTCTGAAGGCCTTTTTTAATGATATCACTTCTCATTTGATCACCGTGAGTCTTTTGTCATCATATCTTCTATCTGTAACAATTTTTCTAACAAAATTTTCTATCTGAAAATCAATAGTACAACATTATTTTATATTATCATTTTTGTCCTCATTAGGTTTAAAATGATCATGTTGACTTAGTAAAATATTTTATCTAAAAAAATTTTTAAAAAAGAATTCAAACTACATATAATAATTGAAGATTAGTAATTTGAGAAGTGTTAAGCTCGTTTGAATTGATTCATTTGCGTTACCACTTGTCCCAATGAATATTTTCAGGGTTGAATTTGTCTCTGGGCTTTTCTAAACCTTTAGGGTAACCTATTGAAATGATGTTTAGAGGAACAACATTTTCAGGGATGTTCAGAATATTCCTAACACCTTCAACTCGTTCTGGAATGGGATGAACTCCCAACCAGACAGTTCCAAGTCCCATAGACTCTGCAGCCAGGAGAATATTCTCTGAAGCAGCAGAACAATCCTGAATCCAGTATTCTGGAGCACCCGGTACAGATTTTTCAGGAATGCCACAGACAACCACGGCTGCGCCTGCATTTGGGAGCATCTTACCAAAAGGCATTACATCAGCCAGGGAAATGAGGTTTGATTTATCCATAACAGCTATAAAAGCCCATGGTCTTAAATCAACTGCACTTGGGGCGGCCATACCTGCTTTTATCAAAGTTTCCAGGTCTTCTCTGCTGATGTGTTTATCCAGATAATTTCTAACACTTTTACGATTTTTTATGGTGTTTAATACTTCATTTTCCACTTTAAAAACCCCCTAAAATTATTAAATGGATTTATGACTCGTATAATTTTATGTTTACTAAATGTTTTAATGGTTTAAAGCTGTTTCCATCTTAAACCTGTTCTATAAACCATAAACTGTTTTTATTAATCTATAAATTGTTTATAACTTCATTTACCCTTATATCTGTCGGTACCTCAAAATAGAGATTACAAGGGCCATTCCAAGTACGGCACTTATAACAAATCCTATTATTCCAAGAAATGGAAATCCTAGAAGTAATATTCCTTTATTAGTTTGCATTATAAGTGAGGAACCAATTATAAGGGCAGATATTATTAGTGCAAGAGATATGCGGTTGGTTATCCTGTCCAGGCTTCCTGAAATGATGTCCAGATTTTTATGTTCCATTTCAATGTTTATTTTTCCTTCTTCAAGTTTCATGAGGGTTTTACTTATGCTTCGAGGGAATATCTTCATCAGATGTTCAAACTCAAAGATATTTTCACCTATAAAATCCAGGAGTCTTGCTGGATTTAATTTTCGCACTAAAAGTTTTTTGACAAATGGTTTTGCTATTTCAACACCGTTGAACTCTGGATCCAGTTTCTGTCCCGTGTCCTCCATCATGGTAATGACGCGGGACAGGAGCACGAATTCTTTTGGGAATTTTATCTGGTACTTTTCAAGTATATTGGAGCTTGAAAGGTCCTGAAGCACGTTACCCACCTGTTTAATTTCCGTTCCGATGTACTTGTCCATGAGATCCATGAGATCATATTTAATGGATTTTCTATCCACACTTTCACTCAATATTCCCATGTAAATTAACTGATTTATTATTCCGTTAACATCGTTGTTTATTATAAAAATGAACAGCTCTGCAAGGTCTTCACGGGACTCCTCGTCTATACTGCCCATCATACCAAAGTCTAAAAAGCATATAATGTTGTGTTTCAGTACGTAGATGTTGCTAGGATGGGGGTCTGCATGAAAAAATCCGTGTATTAAAATCTGTTTGAAGTAGGATTCTGCGCCGCGTTTGGCTATGAGCTTTCTATTGAATTTATCTTCCGATCCATCCGATTCCATAATGTCCCGGACTTTAACCCCATCTATGAACTCCATTGTCAGAACTTTGGTTGTGGAATGTTCGTTATAGATTTTAGGAACGTAAACTGTTCTGTCGCCTTTGAATATTTCTTTGAACCTCTTAGAGTTCCTAGATTCCTGCCCATAATCCATCTCCTTTAATATGGATCGTTCAAATTCGTCCACAATTCCTGGAAGATTGTAATACTTCCATTTGGGGATTCTCCTGTCTATGAGGTCGGCGAGGTAGTGCATAAGTCTTATGTCCTGATTTACCTGCCTTTCCAGACCGGGTCTTTGAACCTTCACGGCAACATTTGATTTATTTTTAAGTACAGCTTGATGGACTTGTCCAACAGAAGCTGAAGCCAGTGGAACTTCATTAAATTTGGAGAAAACTTCGTCCAATGGACTTTTAAGCTGTTCTTCAATCACAGATTTGATCTTTTCAAATTCAAATGCTGGAGTTGAATCCTGAAGTTTACTAAATTCCTGGGCAAGTTCTTCACCCACCAGGTCTGGTCTGGTGCTTAATATCTGTCCCAACTTGATGAAGGTGGTGCCCAGTTCTTCTAAAACCATTCTGAGTCTTTCTGAAACTGAACTGTCAAATTCATCAATAGAACTACCTTTCTTAAATCGTTCAGATAGAGGAAGCTGGTTTTTTAGCCCTATCTTTTCAACTACGCTTCCAAACTCGTATTTGGCCAGAATTCTTAGAATTTCTGTCAGTCTTTTGAGATCTGGTAATGTATCATCATGAATCATGCTCATGTCTAACAATTTAGACCATGGTTATATACAAACTTTTCGTAGAAGTTTAATAAGGCATATAACTACAAAAAAGGTCTATTAAGTAGTTTTATAAGGCATAAATCCTTTTTATATGATTCAATGTGGGGTTAATGTTTTATTCATAAAAAAAAGATGTTTATTCATAAATTTAGTTAAATTAGGACTTGAAGGGCTGATTATTGGTTTGATGGAAGCATTCATAAACTATCAAAAACCAATAATGAGTAAATCATAAATAACATTATAACTAATGCTAACGAATTTTATTCATAGCTTAATTCAATAGGTGGTCAAATGAGGATACTTCTGATTCATTCTGATTATTTAAAATATAAAACAAGGTCAAAAACAAGAATAGCAGAAAAAATAGACGATGAAAAGAAAAAAGGTGAATTTAAAGATTCATTAGTAGTTTTCACAGCAGTCGAGAAGGAAGATGAGAAAAATCCAGAGGGAGTGGTTGAAAACGCTATCCTGGAAATAAAAGATATCTTAGCTAAAGTTGGGGCAAAAAATGTGGTTATATATCCATACGCCCACCTCAGCTCATCTTTAAGCTCACCTGACGCTGCAAAGAAAATACTTCAGGACATGGAGTCAAGACTGGACGAGCTTGATATTCCTGTTGGAAGGGCTCCATTTGGATGGTACAAATCCTTTGAAGTTTCATGTAAGGGACACCCACTTTCAGAGCTTTCAAGGACAATAACAGCCGAAAAACCTGAAAAAAAGGAAGAAAAACCCGAGGAAGAAAAATCAAAATTCTACATCATGGTCGATGGAAAACTCCAGGACCCTGAAGAATTTGAATATCAAAATCAGGACTTCAAAAAGCTTGTGGGCAATGAACTGGGAATAATGGAGTCCACAGGTGAGGAACCTCCACATGTACGCCTTATGAGGGAGAAAAGTCTGGCAGACTATGAACCTTCAGCAGATATAGGCCATCTCCGCTGGTATCCTAAGGGCAGACTTGTCAGGGACCTTCTTGCAGACTACGTTTACAACCTCGTGACAGAGAGGGGTGCAATGCCTGTGGAGACCCCTATAATGTACGATTTGTCGGATGAGGCCATAAGGGTGCACGCAGAGAAATTCGGGGAACGTCAGTACCGTTTAGGCACTAAAAACAAGGAGCTCATGCTCAGATACGCATGCTGTTTCGGTGCCTTCAGAATTCTTGCAGATTCATTCCTAACATGGAAAAACCTTCCAATAGGCATGTACGAACTTTCAACCTACAGTTTCCGTCTTGAGAAAAAGGGAGAGGTTGTAGGACTTAAAAGGTTGAGGGGATTCACAATGCCAGACCTGCACACAGTCTGCGCCGACATAGACCATGCAATGGAGGAGTTCGACAAGCAGATAGACATGTGCAAACAGACTGGAGTGGACCTTGAAGTCAACTACGAAGTTATAATGAGGGCCACAGCAGAGTTTTTCAAGGAGAACGAGGAATGGGTCTACAACGCAGCGGCGAAAATAGGTAAACCAGTGCTCATGGAAGTCTTACCAAAGAGAAAACACTATTGGATAGCTAAAATGGACTTTGCAGCTATAGACTACCTTGGAAGGCCTATAGAAAATCCAACCATCCAGATAGATGTTGAAAGTGGTGAAAGGTTCGGAATAACCTATATAAACGAATCAGAAGAAGACATAAACCCAATAATACTCCACTGCAGCCCAACTGGAAGTGTTGAAAGGGTTATATGCAGTTTACTTGAAAAAACCGCCGTTGAAATGGATGAAAAACCACCAATGCTCCCTATATGGCTTGAACCAACACAGGTACGGGTTATACCAATTGCAGAAAGGCACACAGACTTTGCACTAAAACTTGCAGAAGAGATAAAGGCCCAAAATGTCCGTGTTGACGTTGATGAGATGCATGAAACAGTTGGAAAGAAAATAAGAAATGCAGGTAAAGATTGGGTTCCATACGTTGTTGTGATAGGTGATAGGGAACTTGAAGGTGGCGAACTAACAATAAACGTTCGTGAAACCGGTGAAAAAGTTTCTATGACTGTTGACGAACTTGTCAAGAAAGTTCATGAGGAAACCAAAGGTATGCCTTTCAGAAACCTTCCACTGCCAATTAAACTGTCTAAAAGGGTTCATTTCTAATCCCTTTATTTATTTACTATTTTTTTTGATTTCTATCCAACTGAGTGAATTTTGTATTCAATTTCAAATTCGATCGACCTACAAAATAGAGATATAGAACAGAGTGACGGGATTACAGAATTATTCAGATCTATTTCTACTTCCATTCGGATTATTTACTACTCCAATGTATTTTAGACACGGATCATCACTGGAATATACATATCCAAACCTTTCAATTTAAATTAATCTAAGTTTTCATTCTGTTTTCACAATTTGGTATGTATCTAATTTATTAAATAATCCCGAGTTATTAAAACAGCTAATTTAATTGAAGAAAGCTAAAAGAATATTATAAGTTTCTTATTTAACCCTCTGAAATATGTAAGATTGTATTAAAATAACAATAGTAAGAACCCAGTTAGTTTTAAGGATCATAGGATTTTATCTTCAAATTCAACTTTTTGACTTTTACTTCTATTCACTTATGAATGATCCATCTGTCTATTGGTGGTTATGTCAATTGATAAAAAAATATCAGATGTGAAGATTAAAAGTTATTTGCTTCTAAATCTTATCTAAAAATAGGTACTAAACGATTTTTTAAACTGATGTAATTTTAAACTCAATGTGATATACTCAAGGATAACATTCCAAAATCGTAGCAAGGTGGTTTCAAATGGTTTATCTCATCTGTGATAAATGTAAACGTCATTATAAACTCCAAGAAGGAGAATTTCCAGAGAATGTTAGTGATGCATGTGATTGCGGTGGAAAATTAAGATCTGCTGAGAACCTTCCTGACACAGATGATAAGGATGAAACGTCTGTTGAAGAGTTAGAGAATGAATTAAACCTTAAAGAAAATGAAATCAAGGGCTTAAGAGAAAAACTGGCACGAACACAGGAACAGCTCCAGGACGTGATGAATGAAAAGAAATCACTGGAAAAACGGATGAGTGAATTGGAACTCAAAGAGATAGACCTGAAACTCAATAACTCCGAGAACATGCGGCAGGAACATAACAAACTTGAGCATCGAGTACAGGTCACTAAAAAGCAGTTGGATGATGCCAATGATGAGTTGAAAGTTCAGCATAAAGTTATTGAAGACCTGGATAATCGTGGAATCGTGGATATCCTTAGGGGAAGATTCCCTGAAAGTTTTATTAGGTACAGGAAGATGAAGTAGTCCTGGAAAATTTTTTAATTTTTTAAGTTGAATCTATATTTTAAGTTAATTTGTCAATTAAAGTGGTTGTCACTCGATTAAGGACTTATAAAAAAAATTAAAACTTGATATTTCATAAAATTCCACAACTTACAAAATTTAAATAAAGATTTTTTTGCAGGATTGAATAAATTTGTCATACATTTTTTTCAAACGTTTTTATCCAAT